>NZ_JBHXRD010000021.1:0-145909 GCF_042717325.1 Streptomyces sp. NPDC058637
GAGCGGGGCGGCGCCCGTGTCGGCGCGTCGGCGTCGGCCCTGCTCTCGTGGCATCACCCGTCCAGGTGGTGCACGGTCACGTCGCCGCGTACGGCTCCGCCGCCGATGAGGCCCGCACCGTCCACGGCGCCGACGGAGCCGACGGAGCTGATGGAGCCGACAGAGGTGACGGAGCCGACGAAAGCCCCCGCCCGAGGGGCGGCGCTCAGCCTCCTTCGGAGTCCTGGCGCACGGTGGCCGCGATGCGGGTGAGCGCGGCCCCCAGGTGGCGGCGCTGCGCGGCGCTGAGCGGGTCGAACACGAGCCGCTTCACCTGCGCGACGTGCGCCGGTGCGCTCTCGACGAGTTTCTGCCGGCCCGCGTCGGTCAGGGCCGCCAGGGTGTACCGCCCGTCGCCGGGGTCGGGGCGGCGGACCACCCAGTCGCGGGCTTCGAAGCGGTCCATCACCTTCGACAGGCGGGGCTGGGTGCTGTCGCAGACCCGGGCCAGGTCACTGAGCCGCATCGTGGCCTCGTCGGCCATGGACAGCTGGGCCAGGACCCCGTACTCGAAGTTGGAGATGCCCGCGTCTCGCTGCAGCTGGCGGTCGAGGGCCGCCGGGAGGGCGATGACGACCGTGAGAAGCGCCTGCCACAGATCCTGCTGGTCGTCGTCGAGCCAGGGCGACTGAGTGTCCATGAGCCCCATCATACTTGCCCAGGCAACTCGCATCACTTGCCTGGGCAACTCATGATGGGCTACCTTCTGACTTGCCTCGGCAAGTGAAAACACTTTCCCTGGCAAGTGAAGGAGTTGATCTCGATGACCTCCATGAGCAGCCCGGCCACGCCCTTCCCGTCGCACACACCAGCCGCGGCCTACGACGATCTCCTTGCCCGGGTCCTGCCACAGGCGCGCGAGCATCGGCTGTGGGAGCCCACCGACGGGCCTCTGCCCAGCCTCTTCGTCAGCCACGGCGCCCCGTTCACCCTCGACGATCCGCGGTGGCTCAAAGACCTCTTCGACTGGGCCCGGTCGATGCCCAAACCCCGGGCCGTCGTCGTCATCTCGGCCCACTGGGAACGGGCACCGGTCGCGATGTCCCGGGCCGGGGCCGGCACCCCGCTCCACTACGATTTCAGCGGCTTCCACCCCCGCTACAAGACCCTTCCCTACGCGACCCCGGACGCCACCGACCTGGCACGGCGACTCACGGGCCTGCTGGGCCGGACGCCGGTGCACGAGTTCGCCGACCGCGGCCTCGACCACGGCGCCTTCATCCCGCTCATGGCCATGTATCCCGCGGCCGACGTCCCGGTCGTGCAGTTGTCGATGCCCAGCCTCGACCCCGGCGCCCTGCTCGAACTCGGGGCACGCCTGCGGCCCCTGCGCGACGAGGGCATCCTCGTTCTCGGCTCGGGCTTCATGACGCACAGCTTCGCCGTCTTCCGCCGGCCGGAACTCGCCGCCGACACCGCGGCCTTCGACGCATGGGCCGTCGACGCCCTCGCTCGGGGCGACGCCGACGCCCTCACCGACTACCGCAACAAGGCACCCGGCGCCGCGGTCGCCCATCCGACGGCCGAGCACTTCGTCCCGCTGCTGCTCACCGTCGGCGCCGCCGACGACCCCGGCAGCGCCGTGAGCGCCATCGACCGCATGGTGATGGGCAACTCGACCCGGTCGATGCAGCTGACCTGAGCGCCTCGACGCGCTTCACCTTCCCGCCTGATCGCCCCATCCGTTGGCGACGGCATCGACACACCCTGGAGAAATGCCGTGAAGGCAGTACGTTTCCACGAGTTCGGCAGCAGTGAGGTCCTGCGTTTCGAGGACGTCGACCGTCCGGTACCCGGCACCGGGCAGGTGCTGGTGCGGGTGGCGGCCACCTCGTTCAACCCGGTCGACGACCACATCCGCGCCGGTGTCATGGCCGAGATGCTCCCCATCGCTCTTCCGTACGTGCCGGGGATCGACCTGTCGGGCACCGTCGCCGGACTCGGTGCGGACGTGACCGGACCGGAGATCGGTGACCGGGTCGTGGCGATGCTGCCGCTCGACTCCGCCGGAGGCGCGGCCGAGTACGCGCTCGTCCCGGCCGGGTCCCTGGCCCCGGCGCCCCGGACCATCGAACTGGTCGACGCCGCGGCGCTGTCGCTGACCGGCCTGGCGGCCTGGCAGACGGCGTTCGAGCTAGCCGAGCTGAAGCCCGGTCAGACCGTCCTGATCAACGGGGCGGGGGGCGCGGTGGGCAGCCTCGTGGTGCAGCTCGCCGTCGACGCGGGGGCGCGCGTGACGGCGGTGGACGCGCCGCAGCACGCCGACCGCCTCAAGGGCTACGGGGCGGACCGGGTCGTCGGCCCCCTCGACCTCGCCGCGGGCCCGGCCGCCGTGGGCGGTCCGTTCCAGGTCGTGGTCAACCATGTGCGGGTCTCCCCGGAGGAGCTCGCCCAGCTGACGGACTACGTCGCCGACGGCGGGGCCGCCGCCAGCACCGCCGGCCCGATTCCCGAGGACCCCGCCCGGGGGGTGCGCAGCGCGAGCCTGTGGGTCCGCAGCGACGGAGCCCAGCTGGCCGAACTGGTCGCCAAGGTGGACGCAGGCAAACTCCGGGTCCATGTCGCCGCCCGCCGCCCGGTGGCCGAGCTGGCCGCCGTGCACGAGGACGCCGGTGCCGGGCGGCTGCTCGGCAAGACGGTCGTGCTCGCTCCCTGATCACGCCCTGACCGCACCGACCGGGCCGCCCGCCGTTCGCTCTCCCACCGGTGGGCGGCTGCCCGGAGGTTCGACAGCGGCCGCACCCACGACCCGTCGGCATCGGCGAGGCCGTGCGTGCGGCCGTGCGTCGGACTGTGCTGTGCGTCAGGCTCCGCGTCACGCCCGCGCGTGAGCCCCGGCGCCGGCGCCGGGGCTCACGCATGTCGCCCGACCGGGTGGCCCCCGGTGTGTTGCGCGACCGGGGCACTGTCGGACCCGTCCGGCATGCTGCGGAACATGACCGACGTCGACTTCTGGCGGCTCATCGAGGCCTGCGGGGCCGCCGCCCCGACCCGGAGGCGGAGCTGCTCGCAAACGTTCCCGCACCCCGCGCGGAGGCCGACTGCGGGATGCGGGGCGGCTGTTCAGGAGGCGAGCCAGTCCCGGTAACGGGTGGGGGCGATACGGGCGTCGTCGCCGTCCTTGGGGATGATCGCGTCCCCCTTCACCGCGGCGAACATCCCGGCCCGGTCGTCCGTCGTGACGGTGCGCTTGTCGCCCCGGGCCGCGAGCGTGATCCGGCCGAGCTCGTCGAGCGGGAAGACGTCGGCGCCCGCCACGTGGCGCGTACCGCCGAGGGGACTGCCCACGGCCACGTCCGCGACGGCCTGGGCGACGTCCGCCGCCGCGATGGGCCGGAGCGGGGTGGCGGGCAGGCGGACGGTCTCCTCGTCGGCCGTCCAGGACAGCACGGCGTCCATGAACTCGAAGAACTGCGTGGCACGGACGATCGAGTACGGGACGGGCCCCGCCTTGAGGATGTCCTCCTGGAGGACCTTCGCCCGGTAGTAGTCGAGCTCCGGCACCAGCTCCACCCCGACGATGGACAGGACGACGGCATGCCCGACGCCCTCCTTCGCCGCGGCTTCGAGGAGGTTGTCCATCGTCTGCCGGAAGAAGGCCGAGGAGGCGTCGTCGAAGGTGGGCGAGTTCGTCAGGTTGACGACGACGTCGGCGCCCGCCAGAGCCGACGCAAGGCCCTCCCCCGTGAGGAGGTCGACGCCCGTGGACAACGCGTGGGGTTCCGCTTCGTGCCCGCCCGCCTTCAGGACCTTCACGACCCGCGAGCCGATGAGCCCGGTTCCGCCGATCACTGCGATCTTCATGTCGTACCTTCCGCTGCACTGCAGGAGGATTCCAGGAGACATCATGCATATGTCGGAATTATCCCGACCACATGACACCCTACCCCTAAACTCGGACAAGTTCTATCCGAGATACTACTCGGACAAACTTTGACCGGGTAGAAGGGGGGTGACTACTGTGAAGTGGTGAAGATGTCAGGTGGAGTCGAATGGGCGTTGCACTGCTGCGTCGTGCTCACGACCAGCAGTGACGCGGTCCCCGCCGCCCGGCTGGCCGAACTGCACGAGGTCTCGGGCAGCTACCTCGCCAAGCAGCTCCAGGCCCTCTCCCGGGCCGGTCTGGTGCACTCCACGCAGGGGAAATCAGGCGGCTACGCCCTGACCCGGGATCCGGAGACGATCACCGTGCTGGACGTCGTCCACGCCGTCGACGGAGCCGGACCCGCCTTCGTCTGTACGGAGATCCGGCAGCGGGGGCCCCTCGCGACCCCGGCCTCCGCCTGCACGACCCCGTGCGCGATCGCCCGGGCCATGGGCGCCGCCGAGGCCGCGTGGCGCGACGCGCTGGCGGCGATCACGATCGCGGATCTCGCCCGCGACGTCGACTCCGACTACGGCCCCCGGGCGATGACGGGCATCCGCACCTGGCTCACGGCCCAGGACGGCTGAAACCGTCCGTCCGGAGGGGGCCCTTCCCGTCCGGACGTTTGTCCGTCCGTCCGGAGGGAACGTCCGTCCCGTCCGGAGAGGGGACCCGCCCCGCCGTCCGGCCGGGGGAATCCGCGCCCCGGCCGGAAACCGGGTCTACAAGGAAGCCGACGGCGGGGCTGCCGCCGCGCCCAGCGGCAGGAGCTCCGGGCGCTTCGCCATGCGGCCGTCACCGGAGGACGTGCCGCGCAGTCGGCGGCCGAGCCACGGCCCGAGGAATCCGGCCGCCCAGCGCACCTCGGCGCCCGCCGCCGCCAGACCCCTCGGGTGCGCCTGGGCCGGCAGGGGCAGCGTCCACGACTCGTCGCTGCCCGGCAGCTGGAGGGCGTACGCGGCGGCGGCGGCGATCCGGGTGTGGCCCAGGGAGCTGGCGTGGAGGCGGTCCTCGCTCCACAGGCGCGGGTCGGTGGCGACGGCCAGCGGGGCGAAGTCGGCGACCGTGACGCCGTGCCGGGCTGCGGCGGCCCGGATGCGGGCGTTGATGTCGAACACGCGGGAGCGGACCGGCCGGGCGATCGGCGCGATCTTCGCGACGTCGGGGAAGGTCAGCGTGACCACATGGGCACCGGCCGCCGTCAGCGCGGCGAACATCTCCTCCAGGTGTCCGGCCACCTCCTCCGCGTCGAACTTCGGCCGGAGCAGGTCGTTGACCCCGGCGACGACGGACGCCAGGTCGGGGCGCATGGCCAGTGCGGGAGCGAGCTGCTCCGCGCGGACCTGGGCGGCGACCCGTCCGCGTACCGCCAGATTGGCGTACCGGACACCGGGGTTGACCGCGCCCAGGTGTTCGGCGAACCGGTCGGCCCAGCCGCGCAGGCCAACGGTGTCGTCCCCGTCACCGACGCCCTCGGTCTGGCTGTCCCCCAGGGCGACGTAGCGCAGGTACTCACCGTTCGGCATGACTGGTCTGCCTCTCTCTCAGTACGGCCGCGATCCGCAGGCACCACGCCCGGTGCTCCCGCTCGAAGGACAGGCCGCGCAGGCAGGTCAGATACGGGCCGATGCGCTCGCCGCTCCGCAGGAACTCGTCCTCGTCCGCGTCGCCGCGCAGCCGGAGCAGCAGTTTGTCGAGCATCTCGATCTTGGCGTCGGCGGCGGCGGCCCGCTCCTCCAGCTGCCCGATCACCGATGCCGTGCCGATGCGGTCGGCGGCCTGCACCTTGACCAGCAGGTCGTCACGGATGAACGAGGGCCTCGACACGTCGGCGGCGAACCGCTCCAGCTCGGCCTGACCGGCGTCGGTGACCCGGAAGAGGCGTTTGTTGGGCCGGGATTCCTGGATCACCTGCCGGCCGACGACCAGCCCTTCCTTCTCCAGCTTGGCCAGCTCGGTGTAGAGCTGCTGAGGCACGGCGTGCCAGAAGTTCGCCACGCCGATGTCGAACGCCTTCGCCAACTGGTATCCGCTGTACTCGCCGTCAAGCAGCGCCGCCAGCACGGCATGCCGCAGGGCCATCGCCGTACCCCTTTCGCTCTCCGTGTCCGTCACCCGGTCCCATCCTACTCAAGAATATGCCTAGTCATATGCTTGAGTACCGAGAATCGGTGTCCATGGTGATGATGACGGCATGAGAAACCGCTCGATTCCCGTAGAGGCACTGATCGTCGTGGACGTCCAGGCGGCATCCGTCACCGGCGACGGTTCACTGCCCGGGGCCGCCCGGCTGCTGGACCGGACGGCGGACCTGATCGCCCGGGCACGTGAGGGCGGGGCGGTCCTCGTCCACATCCAGAACGACGGTCCCGCCGGTGCGGGCGACGCGCCGCACACGCCCGGCTGGGAGCTCCACCACCCCGTCCGACCGGGCCCCACGGAGGCCGTGATCCGCAAGACGCACGACGACAGCTTCGAAAACACCTCGCTGGGCGGCCTGTTGACCGGCGCCGGCGTACGGTCGCTCGCGGTCTGCGGCCTGATGTCGGAGATGTGCGTCCAGGCCACGGCCCGTACGGCACTGGCCCTCGGATACCGCGTCGTCCTGCCGTACGACGCCCACGCGACGCACGACATACCGGCGGAGCCCGGTATCAGCGAGGCGGTCCCGGCCGCCGTGGTCTCCCGGGTCGCCGCGTGGCCGCTCAGCAGGGACGCCGACGTCACCGCCCGGGCCGCCGACGTCACGTTCACGGCCCCGGCCGCCGCCCAGGGGTGAGGGCCGGGGACTACGCCACGCCCGCCGCCAGCGGGGACCGGGGCGCACGGCCCAGGAGTTCACGCAGGTCGCCCCCGGTCCGGGCCATGAATCCGGCGGCGATCGCGGAGTAGGTGCCGGTCAGCATCGGCACCTGGAACGCCTCCGCGCCGGAGGCGGCAAGGTGTGCGCGGGCCTGCGCGAGCGTGCCCGGTTCATAGGTGACGTGCGGGCCGTGCGCCCTCGCGAGGTCGGCACCGCCCACCGTCTCCTCGCCCACGAGTTCGTAGACACGACCCACGTGGGCGGGCGTCTCCAGCACCACGCGGACCGCCGCCTCGGCCAGGTCGGCGCGTGCGACGGCGGCGAGCCGGCCCTCCCCGAGCGGGGCGGTGATCCTGCCGTCCGCGGACGGGGCCGCGAGTGCCGCCAGCAGTTCCGCGTAGAGACCGTTGCGCAGAACGGTCCAGCTCAGCCCGCTCGCGCGGAGCCGCCGCTCGGTCCAGCGGTGCGGCAGCGCGTACGGGAGGTGATCGCCGTCGGCGGTCAGGCTGGTGTACACGATGTGGCGCACGCCGGCGGCGCGGGCCGCGTCGATCGCGGCTCCGTGCCGGGCCGTGACGGCATCGTCCTCGCCGTAGCCCGCCGAGATCATCAGCAGCACGTCCACGTCGGCGAAGCCCTCCGCGAGGGAATCCGGATCGTCGAAGTCGATGCGGCGTACGGGTGAAGAGGCGGCGAGCCGCCCCGGATCGCGAGTGCCGAGGACGACGTCGTCGCGGCCGGCCAGGTGCTCGGCGACCAGTGTGCCCAGAGCGCCCGTGGCGCCGGTGACCAGGATCATCAGGATCTCCCCGTTCAGGTAGGTTCTTTTCGGTAACCAGTACCATCCTGCGGATTTCGGCCCGCGCCCGTAAGGAGGCACTTCCATGTCGGTGGGGCACACGGAGGTAACCGGTGAGACCGGGAACGAACCGGTCGTGACGTGCGGCGACGAGCACGAGGACTGCGGGATCCGTGATGTGCTCGACCGGATCGGCGACAAGTGGTCGGTCCTGGTCGTGGTCCAACTCGCCGCGGGTGTCCACCGCTTCCGTCAGCTGCAGCGCGCGATTCCCGGCATCTCCCAGCGGATGCTGACCCTCACCGTGCGCCGGCTGGAGCGGGACGGGCTGGTGACCCGGACCGTGTACCCGACGGTGCCCCCACAGGTCGAGTACGAACTCACCGCGATGGGTCACAGCCTGACGTACCTGGTCAAGGCCCTCGCCGACTGGTCGGCGGAGCACCGCGACCCGATCGCCCACGCACGCCGCGCATGGGACGCCACGCACCCCGACGCCGGAATCCACTGATCGAGGGCGATCCGGCTGTTCCGGCAGGAGCCGCTCCCGCGCGGCCTCGACCACAACCGGACCGGTCCCCGTACGGCTTGCTACCGGGCGGGGACCGGGGGCCGCTCGAGTACCGTTCCCGTGCCGTTCCCCGCGGGGAACGGCACGGGCCGCCGGATCAGGCGTAGTAGTTCACGCTGACCGGCCTGGTTCCGGTGTACGGCGTCCAGCCCTGGATGGTGGCGGGCAGGCCCACGCGGTTGTTGCAGTTGATCACCTGGAAGTGCAGGTGCGGGCCCGTGGAGGCACCCGTGCTGCCCGAGTAACCGACGATCCGGCCCTGCGGGACCCAGTCACCCGGTTCGTAGAACGACCGGTTCAGGTGGGCGTAGTGGGTGCACTGGCCGTTCGAGTGCCTGATGATCACCTCGATGCCGTTCTGCCAGTACGGCGACCAGTTCGAGATGACGATGGTGCCCGCCTGTGCGGCGGACACCTCGTAGTTGGCGGGAAGCCCGAAGTCCCAGGCGTACTCGTTGTACGGGCCCGTGTGCGAGTACGTGCCCTCCGGCCCCTGGGTGACCGTGTAGGCCTCCCCCGCCGGGTAGGGCAGCTCGTAGTAGTAGTCCACGGCGGCGGCCGGGGTCGCCCCCGTCATCGTGATGCCCACCGCCGTCAGCAGCGCACTCGCCGCAACGGCCGTGCGGCGAAGGGCCGTTCTCACTCCGCTCATGTGCGTCTCCGTTCGTGTTCCACGAGAACCGGACTCCGCGTCCCTGCCGGGGGCGGAGAGGAGGCAAGGATTGGCCCGGCCGACCCGTCGCACAAGGCCTGGGAGAATATCCGGCAAGAACCTGTAAGAACCTTCAAGGGCCCCTGATTGGTCTCGACCACTGACCCGCCCCACGCGCCGCCCGCCCGCATTGGCGCAGGCCAACGGCGCCGTGACCGGAATCGGAAGGCAAAAGTCCAGGTGAGCGGCGCCCGCCGTCGGTCACCCGCGCACGGCGTCCGGCCCGTTCGCCGGAAAGTGCGCCCGGGAGG
This sequence comes from Streptomyces sp. NPDC058637, assembly GCF_042717325.1. NCBI lineage: Bacteria > Bacillati > Actinomycetota > Actinomycetes > Kitasatosporales > Streptomycetaceae > Streptomyces > Streptomyces sp. NPDC058637. The sequence continues at coordinate 9,041 of NZ_JBHXRD010000021.1, forward strand.
TACGTCCACCCCCGTTCACCCTCGCCGGAAAGGTGGTCCGGGCAAGAGCGGAACGAGAGCACCGGGAGAGCCCGGAGAGCGGGTCACCCCTCGCGGGGCCCCGGCCCGGCCCCGGGCTCCGACTCGGCCAACCGCCGCCGTGCGTAAGCGCGTTCGGGTTCCGTGCCCGCCAGCCGCAGCGCCTCGCGATACGCCTCCGCGGCCTCCGCCCCGCGGCCGAGGCGGTGCAGCAGGTCGGCCCGGGCCGTCGCGTACGGATGGTAGGCCCGCAGCCGGGGCTCGTCGGCGAGCCCGTCGAGGAGGACCAGGCCGGCTTCCGGTCCGTCCCGCATCGCGACGGCCACCGCCCGGTTGAGGGCGACGACCGGCGACGGGTCCAGCGCCCTCAACACGTCGTACAGCGCCACGATCTGCGGCCAGTCGGTGGCGGCGACCGAATCGGCCTCGTCGTGCAGGGCGGCGATCGCGGCCTGCACCCCGTACGGCCCGGGCGGGCCGCCCGCCAGTGCGGTGACCACCAGTCGGGAGCCCTCCTCGATCATCGCGCGGTCCCAGCGGCCCCGGTCCTGGTCGTCGAGCAGCACGATCGAACCGTCGGGCCCCGTCCTGGCCTCGCGCCGGGCGTGGACCAGCAGCATCAGGGCGAGCAGCCCGGCCGTCTCCCGTTCGGCGGGCAGCAGTGCCCGCAGGATCCGGGCCAGCCGGATGGCCTCCTCCGCCGGTCCGGTCCGCCGCAGGTCGGGGCCCGAACTGGCCGCGTACCCCTCGGTGAAGATCGAGTAGAGGACCTGGAGGACCCCCGGCAGGCGGTCCGGCAGCTCGTCGGCGCCGGGGACGCGGAACGGGATACGGGCCTCGCGGATCTTTTTCTTGGCCCGCACGATCCGCTGCGCCATCGTCGCGGGCGGGACGAGGAAGGCCCGCGCGACCTCGGGGGTCGTCAGACCGGCGAGGCAGCGCAGGGTGAGCGCGCCACGGTCCTCGGGACCGAGCGCCGGATGGGCGCAGGTGAAGAAGAGCTGCAGCCGCTCGTCGGGCAGGCCGCCGTCCGCGTCGGCGGGCGGGACCGGGCCGGCCCGGTCCGCCTCGATCTGGAGGACGGCCAGCCGGGCGGCGTACGCCTGGTCGCGCCGCAGCCGGTCGACGGCCTTGCGCCGGGCCGTCGTCAGCAGCCAGGCACCCGGCCTGGCCGGTACGCCGTCGGCCGGCCAGTGCACCAGGGCCGCCTCGATGGCCTCGGAGGTGACCTCCTCGGCCAGGTCGAGATCGCCGTAACGGCGGACGAGGGAGGCCAGCAGCCGGCCGCGTTCCTCCCGGAAGACCGCGGCGACGGACGACGCGGCCAACGTCTGCCCTCCGGCCCCGGCGGTTCCCTCGTCCATCACCGTCAGGCCCCGAAGTCGGCGACCGGGCGCACCACGACCGACCCGCTGCCCCGCGCGCCCGGACACCGGGCCGCCCAGTCGAGGGCGGCGTCGAGGTCCGGCACGTCGATGACGAGGAAGCCGCCCAGGACCTCACGGGTCTCGGCGAACGGCCCGTCCGTGACGGTCCGGTCCCCCGTGGGCCCGACGCGGACCGTCGTGGCGGTGACCAGGTCGGCGAGCGACTCCCCGGAGACCAGGATCCCGGCGTCCTTGACCTCCTTGTCGTAGCTCATCCAGTCCTCGACCGTGCACTCGGCGGCGCCACCGTTCTCGTCGGTCGCACCGCTGTGGATCAACAGCATGTACTTCATGGTCCGGCTCCTGTCTGCTTCTGACGTCTCCCGTACACGTTTCCCGCGTACACCATGACGACGTACGGGCCACGCCCGGATCGACACGCCCTCGGAAGATTCTTCGTCCCGCTTCTCCGCACGGCCGGCTGGGAGGCTTCCGTCATGGCCACTCTGCCCCGGATCGCCCCGATGCTCGCGACTCCCGGTCCTCTGCCGCCCGCGGCCACCGACGACCGCTGGGCGTTCGAGGTGAAGCAGGACGGCCAGCGGGCCATGGCCTATCTGCCGGGCGACGGCTCGGTGGAACTGCGGGCGCGGTCGGGGACGGACATCACGGCGGCCTACCCGGAGCTCGCGGGGCTCGGGGCCGCGCTCGGCGGTGTACCGGCCGTGCTGGACGGCGAGATCGTCGCGCTGGACAGCCAGGGGCGCAGCGACTTCGAGCGGCTGCAGTCACGGATGGGCCTGTCCGGGTCCCCGGTGAAGGCCGCGCGCATGGCGGAGCGGGTCCCCGCCCACCTCGTCCTGTTCGACGCCGTGTTCCTGCGCGGCAGGGACCTCGTACCGCTGCCGTACACGGAGCGGCGTGCCGCGCTGGAGGCGCTCGGGCTGGCCGGATCCCACTGGTCGACGCCCGCCGTCGTCGTCGGGCACGGCGCGCAGGCCCTGGACATGACCCGGGAGGCCGGGCTGGAGGGCGTGATCGCGAAGCGGCTGACCTCCGTGTACGAGCCGGGGGTCCGTTCCCGCACCTGGGTCAAGATTCGCCATGTCCGCACCATGGACGTGATCGTCGGCGGCTGGGTGCCGGGCCGCGGCCGGCTGGGCGGTCTGCCGGGGGCGCTGCTGGTCGGGGAGCGGCACGAGGGCGGCCTCCGGTACGCGGGCAGTGTCGGGACGGGGTGGAGCGACGCGGAACGGACCAGGCTCGCCGGGCTGCTCTCCGTCGCCGCGATCGACACGTGCCCCTTCGACGAGGTGCCCCCGGTCGTCGGCGCGCGGTGGGTGCTGCCCAGGCTGGTGGGCGAGGTGCGGTACGCGACCCGGACCAGGGCGGGAAGACTGCGTCAGCCCTCCTGGCACCGCCTCCGCCCCGACCTCGCACCGGACGACCTGCGGTGACGGGGACGGCGAAGCGGTTCCGCGTACCGACTCGGGGTCAGGAGGCCGTCCGCTTCCTCGTGGCCGTCTTCTTCGCCGCCTTCCCACCGGTGCTCGCCTTCGCCGTCCTCCCCGCAGCCTGCTTCCCGGTGGCTGTCTTCCTGGCGGCCGTCTTCCTGGCGGCCGTCTTCCTGGCGGTCGTCTTTCCGGCGGCCGTCTTCTTCGCGGTCCTCTTGCGCGTGCCGGGCCTCATCTCGTGCACCGTCGCGTGCTCGTCCTCCGCCTGCTCGTTCTCCGCCTGCTCGCCCCGCGTCTCGCGCGCCGCCTTCACCGAGGCGTTGAGCGCGGCCATGAGGTCCATGACCTTGCCCGTCTCCTCCTCCTCGCCCTCGCGCGGCTCCGGCAGCTCCTTGCCCTCGGACTTGGCCGCGATCAGCTCCTCCAGGGCCTCCCGATAGCGGTCCCGGAAGCCGGAGATGTCGTCGAGGGCCATGGTGTCGGTGAGCTGGACCGCCCGCTCGATCTCGTCCTCGTCCAGCTCGACGTCCCCTGGGGCCAGGGACTGCGGGCTGCGGATCTCGTCAGGCCACCGCATGGCGTGCAGCACGATCGCGTCGTCCCGCACCCGCAGCAGACCGAGCCGCTCCCGGTTGTGCCAGGCGAACTTCGCGACGGCGACCTTGTCGCTGCGCTCCAGCGCCTTGCGCAGCAGGGTGTACGGCTTCGCCGCGACCTGGCCGTCGACAGCGAGGTAGTAGCTGTCGCTGATCCGGACGGGATCGACCGTGTCCGCGTCGACGAACGCGACGATCTCGATGGCCTTCGCCGTCGGCAGCGGCATCCGGTCGAGTTCCTCGTCCGTGACGGGCACCGTCCGGTCCTTGCCGATCTCGTACCCCTTGCCGATCTCGTCCTGCGAGAGCTCCTCGCCGTCGATCTCGCAGACCTTGCGGGTACGGATCCGGCCCATGTCCTCCAGGTGGTACCGGTGGAAGGAGATCGAGTGGTTCTCGGTGGCGGACACCACCTTGATCGGGATGGTGACCAGTCCGAAGCTGATCGCTCCGGTCCACAGGGGCCGCGGCATCCAGTACCTCCAGACCCCCCTGGTGGCTGGGCCGGGAGGTGGACCGGGGCGCCCGGAAGGGAGAACCGACCCGAGAGGGTCAAGGCGCGGCCGGGCCACCGCCCGTAATTCCGATCCTCGCGCCGGGAGCCCGGTCCCGCATGTGGATCACGGACGGGAGCCTCCCACACGCCCCCGTCAGACCCGCGGCAGATCCAGCTCCCCCACGACCTGGTCCCCGCTCATCTCCCCCGTCCTGCGGAAACCCAGCCGCAGGTAGAAGTCCTCGGGCCCGTGCTCCGCCGCCGGCCAGGTCACCGTCGCGCGCCGCCCGCCGCGCCGCAGGATCTCCTCGCACACGCCGTCCACCGCGAAGCGCCCGTATCCCCTGCCCTGTTCACCGGCGGCGACGGCCGGCCGCCAGAGTCCGGAGCGCGGCCGGTCGTGCGGGCTCGCCGGGTCGAACCGCACGTCGAGGAAGGCCATCACGAAGCCCACCGGCCGGTCGTCGTCGAAGACCAGCCGCGGCCAGGCCGTCCCGGGCCGGACGTACGCCTCGGCCGGCGACCGCGCGAGGGGGGAGACGAACCGCTCCTGCTCAGGGGCGACCGCCAGGCGGCACGCGTCGAGCACGTTGTCGGGAGTGAGCTTCTCCAGACGGAGCGAAGCCGTTGCCGATGTCATCCGGGCACCGAACGGGCGCCTGGCGGGGCATGGCCACCGAGTACCTCCGGCGGAGCGTCCCCGGCCCCGCCGCGCCGAGCTGCTATTTTCACAGCTGATCGGAACAGGCTATAACTGAGCAACTTCGAGCACCATCCGCCAGGATTCATGCATCTGCGAAGGAAGCCATGCCGCTCATATCCACCGGGGACATCGCACACGCCGCCCGTACGCGATCGACGGGCCTCGGGGCCTTCAACGTCGTGCAGATCGAACACGCGCAGGCCATCGTCAGCGGGGCGGAGGCGGCCGGGCTACCGGTGATCCTGCAGATCAGCGAGAACACCGCCCGCTACCACGGCTCCCTCGAACCGATCGGGCTCGCCTCGCTCGCCCTCGCACGCAAGGCCCGCGTTCCGGTGGCCGTCCATCTCGACCACGCCGAGTCGGCCGGCCTGGTGCACGAGGCCGTCGGGCTCGGCTTCACGTCCGTCATGTTCGACGCGTCCACGCTCCCGTACGACGACAACGTCTCCGCGACCCGTGCCGTCACGGAGTACTGCCACCGCCGGGACGTCTGGGTGGAGGCGGAACTGGGCGAGGTCGGCGGCAAGGACGGGGCGCACGCGCCCGGCGTGCGGACCGATCCCGAGGAGGCCCGCGCGTTCGTCGGCGCCACCGCCGTCGACGCCCTCGCCGTCGCCGTCGGCAGCTCGCACGCGATGCTCACCCGGGACGCCGTCCTCGACTTCGCCCTCATCTCCCGGCTGCGCGACGCGGTGGGCGTGCCGCTGGTCCTGCACGGCTCGTCCGGCGTCGGGGACTCCGGGCTGGCCAGGGCCATCGGCGCGGGCATGACGAAGGTGAACATCTCCACCCACCTGAACAAGCTGTTCACCCGGACCGTCCGCGCCTACCTGGACGCCCACACAAAGACGGCCGACCCCCGCACGTACCTCGGCCCGGCCCGCGACGCCGTCGCCGTCGAGGTGACACGCCTGCTGGGGGTGCTGTCCCGGCCCTCGCGATAAGGTTCGGCGGCGAACGAGGAGGTAGGGCGAACAAGGAGGAAAAGGTGGCGGCACACACACGCTGGACCCGGTTGCTGGAGATCCTCGGCGACCAGGGGCACCTCGACGTGCTCGACGCGGCCGAACAGCTGGGCTGCTCCGCCGCCACCGTCCGGCGTGACCTGGACGAGCTCGCCCGGCAGAACCTCCTGACCCGCACCCGTGGCGGCGCCGTGGTGAGCACCGTCGCCTACGACCTGCCGCTGCGCTACAAGGCGGCCCGCAAGGCCGACGAGAAGCAGCGCATCGCCAAGGCCGCGGCCGAACTGATCCCCTCGGGCTCCACCGTGGGCATCAACGGGGGTACGACGACCTCCGAGGTGGCCAGGGAACTGGCCGTACGGCCGGAACCTTCGGGCGTAGGCGGAGGCATCGCGCTGACCGTCGTGACCAACGCGATCAACATCGCCAACGAGCTCGCCGTCCGCCCCCAGGTGAAGATCGTCGTCACCGGCGGAGTGGCCCGGCCGAACTCGTACGAACTCGTCGGCCCCCTCGTCGACACCGTCCTGCGGACCCTCGCGCTGGACTACACGATCCTCGGCGTGGACGCCGTGCACCCCCGCTTCGGCGCCGCCACCCACGACGAGTCGGAGGCCGGTGCCAACCGGGCGCTCGCCGAGTGTGCCGGCACCGTGATCGTGGTGGCCGACTCGTCCAAGCTGGGCCGCCGGGCCTTCGCCCAGGTGTGCGAGACGGACGCCGTGTCGATCCTGGTCACGGACAAGGGCGCCCCCGAGGACATCGTCGAGGAGTTCACCGCCCTCGGGATCGACGTACTGCGCGTCTGACGACGCCCCGGCAGCCGTGACGCCACGTCAGCGGTAGTCCTCCGGGTGGCCCTGCATCCAGGTGTCGATGCGGTCCCGGGTGCCGAGCAGCTCGGTGCGGTGCTTCTCCAGATTCGGGGTGGAGACATCGCCGTCCAGCGTCGAACGCAGTGTGCCCACCCAGGCGATGGGCTCCTCGAAGTGGCCCGGCCCCTTCTTGTCCGCCTTCATCGCCTTGTCCAGACGGCTCAGTTCGTCGTTGACCCGGCCCAGGAAGTAGGCGCAGTTACCGTCCCCGGGGGCGCAGCCGTCCTGGTAGGTCGCCTGGAGCCCGGCGAAGGCGTCACGGACCAGCTGCGGCGCGTTCGGGTCCCCCTGGATGATCAGCGTGGGCGACGGCTCCGGCATCCGAGACGCCTTGTCGGCCGCCGCGGCTGCCACGGACGGGTCCACGTACGGGACGTCACCGCCGAGCCCCTCGCCGGTGTCCGCCCGTGTACAGCCCACCAGGCACACCGCCAGAAGCCCGGCCGGAATCGCGGCACGCAGGCCGGTACGGATCAACATGAGGTCCCCCTCGTCGTCTTGGCCCAGACCTTATCGCTACCGGCCGGTCAGCCCGTGAGCCTCGGCACCACGGGGCGGCCGAGCCGGTCGAGCGGAGCCGAAGTGCTTCACCACCAGCGACGCGCTCACCCCGGCGTCGGCCGCGATCGCCTCTTCCGGTGCCCGCGCCGCGGGAACCCGGGCGGTCGTGCGCCCTCCGGAACCGGCGCGCGTTAGCCTCGGACCGCTCGACCTGTACGACCTGTACGACGAGAACGAAGGAAACGAAGGTGGCGGCGATGGCGAAGGTTCCGACAGCGGCGGTGGCGGCGAGCGGGCTCGTCGGCGGATACGGAATCGCCCGGTGGACGGGGAACCGCCCCCTGGGCGGGGTCGCGCTGGCCGCCGCCGGATCGGTGGCCGCCTACGGGTGGAACCGGCAGGCCGGGACCCGGGCGGCCGTCGGGCTGACCGTCGCGTACGTCGCCGCGTTCGCCGGATCTCACCCGCTCGCCAAGAAGGTCGGCGCCTGGCCCGCGGTGTTCGCCGTGGCCGGCGGTGTGGCGGCGGCCTCGTGGGCGGTCACGCGTCGCGGCGCCTGACGCCGCACCGGCGGAGAAAGTCGGTGCCCGGGGATTGAACACGGGCGCCGCGGGGTGCGTACTGAACAGCGACTCCCCCGCGTGACCCGGGGGCGTGCCCGTACGGCAGGACGGACACGCCCCCGGAGCCCATCCCGGGGCGGAGCGCGACCGGGGCGGACCGGCCGTCACGCATCATCCCGGGCGGACGACCCGCACCACGGCCCAGCGGCCTTCCCCGGACGCGACCGGCACGCACCCCGCACGTCCCCGGAGCCATGCCTGGGCGCGACCGGGGCGGACCGCCGCGCCCGCCGGAGCACTCAGGCACGAGGACCGGCGCGTACGAGCGCCGCACGTCCCCGGGGGGCGCGACCGCGCCGCGCCCCCGCCCCTCCGCAGGCTCCCTCTGCGGCGTTACGCGCCCAGCGCTCGCGACACCGTGTAGATCACCAGACCGGCGAGCGCACCCACCACCGTGCCGTTGATCCGGATGAACTGCAGGTCCCGGCCGATGTTCGCCTCGATCTTCTTCGACGTCTGGTCCGCGTCCCAGCCGGCGACCGTGTCGCTGATCAGCGACGTGATCTCCGTACGGTACGTCGTGACGACGTACACCGCCGCGTCCTCCAGCCAGCCCTCCAGCTTGGCCTGCAGCCGCTCGTCCGTAGCCAGCCTGGCACCCAGCGACATGAGCGAGGCCCGGGCCCGCAGACGCAGCTCGCTCCGCTCGTCCTCGGCCGCCGCGATGATCATCGAACGGACGGAGGACCACGCCGAGGCGATGACGTCCTGCACCTCACCGCGCCCCAGGATCTCCGACTTCAGCCGCTCCACCCGGGCCCGGGTGTCCGTGTCCGTCTGGAGGTCGGCGGCGAAGTCCGTCAGGAACGTGTCGATCGCGCCGCGCGCCGGGTGGCCCGGCATGTCGCGCATCTCCGTGACGAAGCGCAGCAGCTCCTTGTAGACCCGCTCCCCCACCCGCTTGTCGACGAACCGCGGTGTCCAGCCCGGCGCCCCGCCCTGCACCGCGTCCATCACCGATTCGCCGTGCTCGACCAGCCAGTCGTGCGCCCGTACGCAGACGAGGTCGACGACCCTGCGGTGACCGCCGTCCGAGACGATCCTCTCCAGCATCTTCCCTATGCCCGGACCGACCTCCGCCGCGTCCGCCCGCCGGGTGATCGCCTCACCGACCACCGCCTGGACGTCGGAGTCCCGCAGCACCGTCAGCGCACCGCGCAGCGCGGTGGCCAGCTCGGCGGTGACCCGGTCGGCGTGCTCGGGCTCGGCCAGCCAGGCGCCGAGCCTCGCACCGACGCCCAGTGCGTGAATCCGGTCACGAACGACGTCCCCGGAGAGAAAGTTCTCCCCCACGAAGGAACCGAGTGACTCCCCGAGCTGGTCCTTCTTGGTGGGGATGATGGCGGTGTGGGGGATGGGCAGGCCGAGCGGGCGCCGGAAGAGCGCCGTGACGGCGAACCAGTCCGCCAGCGCACCGACCATCCCCGCCTCGGCGGCCGCCGCGACGTAGCCCGGCCAGCCGTCCACTCCGGAGTTCTTCGCCCAGGTCGCGAGGACGTACACGAGCGCGACGAACAGGAGCAGACCCGTGGCGGTGGCCTTCATACGGCGCACACCGCGCCGCTTCTCCTCGTCGGCGGCGGTGTACGCGAACACGGCGAGCGGCGTGGCCCGCCGCCCGGTGCCGGCGGTACCCCCGGAAGGGCCGCCCACGCTCGTGCTCCCGCCCCCGGCACCCGCACCGCCGACCGCCCCGGGGTCGTCCGTCCCGGTGCCGTCCGTCCCCGGTGTGTCCGGGCGCCCGGACGTCAGGGGCCGCACCCCCGGCTCGTCACCGCCCCCGGCCCCCGGTGCCGGTCCCGGCCTGCCGGGCCCGCCGCCTCCCGCTCCGGGCTCCGTCCCTTGCCCCGCGTCCTGTTCCATCCGCTCCACCCGTCCGCGTACGCGACACCCCGTGCCGTACGCATTGTCCCTACCTCACCTACTCCCGGGCCGCACGTCGAGTTCCCCGGGGCCTGTCGCATCATGAGACCAGTCCGAACACCGCAAGGAGAAAACCGCACATGCCCAGGCGCCAGGGGTATGCCCTGCTCATCGCCCTCGTCGCAGGCACCGCCGTGCTCGCCGCCGCCGTCGCGTTCGGCACCGCTCGGCTGACCGCGGAACGGCAGCCGACGGCCTCCGGGTCCGGAGCACAGGCCGCGGCGCGCAACCCCGCCGCGCCGGCCAACTCCACCGGCACCTGGGTCGTCACCTGGACCGGAGCACCCGTCACCGGCGAGCCCCACACCGGGAACGGCTTCCCCGGCCGCACCATCCGTAACATCGTGCACACCAGCGTCGGCGGGGACGCCGCCCGCATCACCCTGTCCAACCTCTTCGGCACGACCCCGCTCGTCATAGAGCAGGCCACCGTCAACACCCGCCCCGTGACCTTCCGCGGCCTTCCCACCGTCACCGTCGCCGCGGGCCGGCAGATCGTCAGCGATCCGGTGACCGTCCCCGTCGCACCCGACGCCGAACTCGTCGTCGCCCTGCGCACCCCGCAGGCCGGCGGACCCGTCACCCATCACCCCAACACCCACCGGACGTCCTACCTCGACGACACCGACGGCACCTGGCGGACCACCACGTGGCGCTACCTGACCGCCGTCGACGTCCGCAACGACATCTCGCCCGGCGCCGTCGTCGTGATCGGCGACTCCCTCACCGCGGGCAGCGGCTCCACCACCGACGCCGACAACCGCTGGCCGGACGTCCTCGCCGGCCGCCTGGACCACCGCTACGGAATCGCCAACCAGGGCATCGCGGGCAACCGCCTCCTGCGCGACAGCCCCAGCTACGTCAACGGCCGGGGCGGCCGGGCCGGCGTCCACCGCTTCGAACGCGACGTGCTCTCCGTCGCCGGCGCGAAGACCGTGATCATCGCCCTCGGCATCAACGACGTCCAGCAGACCCCCCAGGAGCCGGACCCGCAACGCATCGTCGACGGACTCCGCTCCCTCACCGAACGCGCCCACGCACGCGGACTCCGCGTCATCGGGACGACCCTGACACCGTTCCAGGGCTTCCCCACCTGGACACCCGAACGCAACGCCGTACGCCTCGCGGTCAACGCGCAGATCCGGGCCGGCGGGATCTTCGACGACTTCGTCGACTTCGACCGGGCCGTACGCGACCCCTACGCGCCCAACCGGATCCTGCCCGCCTACGACTCCGGCGACCGGCTCCACCTCAACGACACCGGCTACCGGACCCTGGGCCGCCTCGTCGACCTCGACACGGTCGCAGGAACACCGAGATCCGACGCGTTCTGACCACACCTCCCCCCGGGAACCCTTCCGGGGCGCTTCTCAGAAACCGTCGGGCTTCTCCAGCCGCCGCCGCTCCGCCTCCTTGAGACGCTGCCGCTGCGCCTTGTTCCACTTCCGGTCCACACCGACCCCGCCCATCAGCGCGAATCCGGTCACCCGCACCCGCGGCGCGCCCGGAGCCGGGTCGCCGTGGTCGGCGTCCTTCGTCTGCTCGTCGAACCCGCCCATGACCCCGATGCCGTTGACCTGGAGGTGCACGTTCGGCGGGACCTTCACCTGCAGCCCGCCCATGATCGCGAAGCACCGGATGACGACATCGCGGTCCTCGAAGTCCGCCTCGCGCAGATCGATCTCGCCGCCGCCCCACATCGCGAACGCGGTGAACACCCGGCCCACCGTCCAGCGCCCCTTGCGGCCGAACCCGCCCCAGAAGGCGACCGCCCACGTCGAGGTGGCGGGCCCGCCGATCCGGCGCGACCAGTCCACGTCCACGGACGAACCGCCGGACACCACCGCCGGACCCACCGGGGCGACCGCCGTACCGGGCACCGGGAGATCACTCACCAGCGGCACTAACTCCCCGTGCGTACGCGCCTTGTACGTCGCGTCGAGCCGCTGCTCGAACTCGTCCATCTCCAGCCGGCCCTCGGCCACGGCCTCCCGCAGGGTCTCGGCGACCCGCTCACGTTCCGCATCGGAGGCACGCATGTCCGGACGTTCACTTGTCATATCGCGCAGCCTATAGAGCAACCCGGAGACCGGCCCAGAGCGAGACACCTACAGGCGCGAACCCGTCGCGTACATCTTCGCGATCACCGCCTCGATGTCCGGCTCCCGCACCGAGAGGTCCACCAGCGGATAGTCCGCCGCGATCCGCGCCACCAACGGCGCCGCGGACGCCGACGCGGGAAACGCCAGCCACTGCCGGGGCCCCTCCACCTTCACCACCCGCACCGAGGGCTCCCCCAGCTCGATCGGCGGCAGCACCCGCTCCAGATCCACCACGAGCGTCCGCTCGCTCTCCCCCACCTCGTGCAGCCCCGCCAGCGCACCGTCGTACACCAGACGACCGTGGTCGATCACCATCACCCGCTTGCACAACTGCTCGATATCGGTCAGGTCATGGGTCGTCAGCAGCACCGTCGTGGACCGCTCCTCGTTCAGGTCCCGCAGGAACTCACGCACCTTGGCCTTCGACACCACGTCCAGACCGATCGTCGGCTCGTCCAGGTACAGCACCTCCGGATCGTGCAGCAGCGCCGCCGCGATGTCGCCCCGCATCCGCTGCCCCAACGACAACTGCCGCACCGGCACGTCCAGCAGCTCGCCAAGGTCCAGAAGCTCCACACACCGGTCCAGGTTCTCCCGGTAACGCCGGTCAGGAATCCGGTACATCCGGTGCATCAACCGGTACGAGTCACGCAACGGCAGGTCCCACCACAACGTCGTACGCTGCCCGAACACCACACCGATCCGGTGCGCCAGCTTCGTACGCTCCCGCGAAGGATCGATGCCCGCCACCCGCAGCCGGCCGCCGCTCGGGGTGAGGATCCCCGTCAGCATCTTGATCGTCGTCGACTTGCCCGCCCCGTTCGGGCCGATGTACCCGACCATCTCACCGCGCGGCACCCGGAAGCTGATGCCGTCCACCGCACGCACCTCGTGCCGCTCCCGGCGCAGGAAACCCGCCTTGCGGCGTACGTCGAAGACCTTCTCGACCCCGTCGAGCTCGATGAAGTCCATGTCCATGCCCACTCCTCAGCTTCCCGTACTGCGATACGCCCGCAGCCCCGCCCGCCAGGCCAGCCCCGCAAGCACCCAGCACAGCCCCGCCACCAACGGCGGCAGGAACGCCACCCACTGAGGCAGCCCCAACGGATAGTCCCTGTCCAGCACATACAGCGCGGGCAGCCAGCTCACGAACGCCAGCGGCACCACGAACGTCACCCCCCGCACCAGATCCCGCGCGAAGACCGACGGCGGGTACTGGAGCAGCGTCGTCCCCCCGTACGTGAACGCGTTCTGCACCTCCGAGGCGTCCTGCGCGAAGAACTGGAACGCCGCGCCCCCCACGAACACCGCCCCGAAGATCGCCGCACCGCTGAGCACCATCACCGGCAGCATCAGCACCTTCAGCGGGGTCCACGCGATGTCCAGCGTCGCCAGGGCATAGCCCAGCACCAGCAGCGCCTGCGTGATCCGGCCCAGCCTGCGCAGCGCGAACCGGTCCGCCGCCACCTGTGCCAGCACCGGCACCGGCCGCACCAGCAGCGTGTCGAGCGTCCCGTCCCGCACCCGCTGCCCCAACCGGTCCACCGACCCCAGCAGCAGATCGCACAGCCCGAACGCGGTCGCCGACACCCCGTACAGGAAGGCGACCTCCGGCAGCGTGTAACCGCCCAGCGCGTCCACGTGCGAGAACATCAGCATGATCGTGACGAAGTCGGCCCCGGTCATCACGAAGTTGCCGATGGTCGTCATCACGAACGACGCCCGGTACGCCAGCGTCGAACGCAGCCACATCGCCACGATCAGCCCGTACGCCCGCACCCCCTCGACCAGCCGCGACCGGTCGGCGAACGCGGTCTCCGGCCGCTCCGGCTCCCGCGCGGCCACCCTCTCCGTCCCGACCTCAGCCACCCTGCACCACCACCCTCCTGGTCGCCACGGACTGCAGCAGCCGCCCCACCAGCAACAGCGCCACCGCCCATCCCGCCTGGAAGGCGTACGCCTTCACCAGACCCCACCCCGTGCGCTTGCCCAGGAACACATCCGCCGGGACCTGCAGCAACGACGACCACGGCAACGCCCGCGCCACCTCGCCGAGCACCCCCGGGAACAACGTCAGCGGCAGCAGCATCCCGGAGAAGAACAACCCGGCCAGCATCGCCATCTGGAGCGCGCCCGCCCCGTCCATCAGCCAGAACGCCGACAGCGCGATCAGGAAACGCAGCGCGAAGCTCACCACGACCCCCAGCAGCACCGACACCAGGAACGCCGGCCACGTCCACAGCGACCCCGGCAGCGCCAGATCGAAGGCCAGCGCCCCCAGCACCATCGGCACGATCCCGCGCGCCAGCAGGTGGAACACCGCCCGGCCCAGATCCCCCGCCAGCCACCACATCTGCAGGTCCGCCGGCCGGTAGAGATCGACCGCGATGTCACCCGTACGGATACGCTCCGTCAGATCGCTCTCGAAGCCGCCGCCCATCATCGCGCAGGTCATCAGCAGGGCCTGCCCCAGCCACACGTACGTCAGCGCCTCGGACTGGTCGTAACCGCCCAGCTGCGGACGCTCGTCCCACAGGGCGATGTAGGTGTAGGCCAGGATGAAGCCGAAGACGGTGTTCGTGAACACCCCCGCCGCCGTCGCCGCCCGGTACGTCGCATGCCGCCGGAAACCCCCGGCCGCCACCACCGCGTAGAGCCGCACCGCGCCCCCTCCCCCGCTCGCCGAGCCAAAGCGCACGACCCTAGTCGACCGCGCTGACCCGCCGCGACCCTTTTTCACGGGGAGCGGTGCGGGGGTTATTCGACTGAAAAGTGCACTATGGGATAACTGTCCGCAGCCGAGGAGCCTCCACAGCCATGAGCCACGAGCCACCGCAGAACAGCGGAGACACTGGTCAGCAGGGCCCCGCGGGCTGGCCGCCGCGTGACCCCACGGCCGCGGCAGCCACCCCGGGCCCACAGCCCCCGGACGGCGCGCACCACCGCGAAGGGCGCACAGAACGCGTCAGGCGGCCCAGACGCACCGGTTGGCGCCGGGCCGTCCCCACCTGGCGCACGACCCTCGGCGGCGCCCTCCTCCTCGGCCTCCTCCTCGTGGGCGGATTCCTCGTCGGCTACCAGCTCGTCGGCATCCCCGCCGCCAACGCCAGCGCCACCGCCCAGTCCAACGTCTACCTCTACGCCGACGGCACCGTCATCGCACGCGACGGCGAGATCAACCGGGAGAACGTCCCCCTCCACCGCATCCCCCGCACCGTCCAGCACGCCGTACTCGCCGCCGAGGACCGGGACTTCTACTCCGAGCCCGCCATCGACGTCAAAGCCATGACCCGCGCCGGCTGGAACACCCTCACCGGCAAAGGCCGCCAGGGCGGCTCCACCATCACCCAGCAGTACGTCAAGAACTACTACCTCGGCCAGGAACAGACCCTCGTCCGCAAGGCCAAGGAATTCTTCATCTCGATCAAACTCGGCCGCGAACAGAGCAAGGACGAAATCCTCGAGGGCTACCTCAACACCAGCTACTTCGGCCGCAACTCCTACGGCATCCAGGCCGCCTCCCACGCCTACTACGGCAAGAACGCCGAAGACCTCGACACCGGCGAAGGCGCCTACCTCGCCTCACTCCTCAACGCCCCCAGCGCCTACGACGTCGTCGCGCACCCCGAGAACGAACAGGCGGCCCTCGCCCGCTGGAACTACGTACTCGACGGCATGGTCAAGGAGAACTGGCTCGGTACCGCCGAACGCGGCGCCATGACCTTCCCCGTCCCCGGCCCCGCCAAGCCCGCCACCGCCCTCTCCGGCCAGCGCGGCTACCTCGTACAGGCCGTCGAGGACTACCTCACCGGCAACGGGATCGTCGACGAGAAGACCCTCGCCACCGGCGGCTACCGCATCACCACCACCCTCCAGAAGAAGAAGCAGAACGCCCTCGTCGAAGCCGTCGAGGAGAACGTCCTCTCCCACACCAGCGAGGACCGCGAGGCCGACCGCGACGTCCGCGTCGGCGGCGCCTCCATCGACCCCGCCACCGGACACGTCGTCGCCATGTACGGCGGCATCGACTACACCAAGCAGTACGTCAACAACGCGACCCGCCGCGACTACCAAGTCGGCTCCACCTTCAAACCGTTCGTCCTCGCCGCCGCCGTCGCCAACGGATCCACCACCCAGGACGACCGGGCCATCACCCCCAACACCCGCTACGACGGCACCAACGAACGCACCGTCCAGAGCGCCGCCGGACCCACCGACTACGCACCCGCCAACGAGGACGACGTCGACTACGGCTCCCTCACCGTCCGCGAAGCCACCGACAAGTCCGTCAACGCCGTCTACGCACAGATGGCCCAGGACGTCGGCCCCGCCGCGGTCAGGGACACCGCGATCGCCCTCGGCATCCCCCGCACCACCCCCGACCTCACCCCGTCCCCCTCCATCGCCCTCGGCCCCGCCACCGCCAGCGTCGTCGACATGACCGCCGCGTACGCCACCCTCGCCGACCACGGCAGACAACGTCCGTACACCCTCGTCGCCAGGATCAGCAAGAACGGCACCGCGCTCGGCCTGCCCTCCCGCACCACCCGGCAGGCCGTCAGCCGCGAAGCGGCCGACACCACCACCTCCGTACTGCGGAGCGTCGTCGAAGGCGGCACCGGCACCGCCGCCCGCGCCGCGAACCGCCCCTCCGCGGGCAAGACCGGCACCGCCGAGGAGGACAAGGCCGCCTGGTTCGCCGGCTACACCCCCGACCTCGCCACCGTCATCGCCGTCATGGGCCAGGACCCCGCCACCGGCGTACAGAAACCCCTGTACGGAGCGCTCGGCCTCGCCCGCATGAACGGAGGCGGCCCACCCGCCCGGACCTGGGCCGCGTACACCGCCGCCGCACTCGAATCCAGCGAAGCACAGGAATTCGAACTGGAAGCCGAGGAAGGCCCCGAGGAACTCGATCCCGACGAGGACACCGGGGAAACCGGACAGCCCGACGAGAACGAGGCCGAGGACGAGGCCGAGGAAGCCGGCAACACCGAGTCCCCCGCGTCCGACGGCCCGCGCCGCCGCCGCACCGGCCCCACGGCCGCCCCGGAAACCCCCGCAGCCACCACCCCGGCACGCACGCCCCCGAGCGCCCCAGCACTCCGGGAACCCACACCCGCCGCCCCGGGCCCACCCGAACGCGACCGCTTCGAGGACGACGGCTTCATCGAAGGCGCACGGGGCCCGGGCCGCTGACCCGTCAGCGGCCCGGGCGTCGTCAGTACCCGGACGTCAGGTGCCTGGACATCGACATCAGTGCCCGGACGTCGCCTTCAGACCCACCACCGCGACCAGCAACAGACAGACGAAGAGGATACGGGCCGCCGTCACCGGCTCGTTCAGGACCACCATGCCCAGCACCGCGGCACCCGCCGCACCGATCCCGACCCACACCCCGTACGCCGTACCGATCGGCAGCGTCTTCGCCGCGTGCGACAGCAACACCATGCTGGCCACGATCCCCAGCCCCGTGAACACACTCGGCCACAGCCGCGTGAACCCCTCGGTGTACTTCATCCCGATCGACCAGCCCACTTCCAGCAGACCGGCCACGATCAACAGAACCCACGCCACGACAGACCTCCACGACGAAACACGCGATCAACACGGATGCGTCGTCTTTGCGGAAACCCGGTACGGCGCGTCTCGTCGGGATCCATCCACCGTAGCAAAAGGAGGCGGACAGCCAAAAGGCCTGGTGACAGCAGTCACCAGGCCACCCGCACCCACAGATCCGGCCTACAGATACAGCCCGGTCGAATCCACCGACCCCTCGAACCGGTCCGCGGCCACCGCATGCAGATCCCGCTCCCGCATCAGCACGTACGCCACGCCCCGCACCTCGACCTCCGCACGGTCCTCCGGGTCGTACAGCACCCGGTCACCCGGCTCCACGGTCCGCACGTTCTGACCGACCGCGACCACCCCGGCCCACGCGAGACGCCGGCCGACCGCCGCCGTAGCCGGAATCAGGATCCCGCCGCCCGAACGCCGCTCGCCCTCGGGCGAATCGGACCGGACCAGCACACGGTCGTGCAGCATCCGGATGGGCAGCTTGTCGTCGGTGTCGTTGCTCACGCCCCGAAACCTACCTGCCCCACACCGGCCCGTACGTCCCCGGGCACCCCGGAATCCTCCCTCAGCGCCTCTTCCGCCGCGCCGGCACCGTCAGCAACACCACCGCGCCGACCACCAGCAGCGCCACCGGGATCACCCGCTCCAACCGCGGCGAGCCGTCCTCCGACACGAACTGGGCCTTCACGTCCGACACCGACCGGTTCACCGCGACGTACGCACGCCCCGCCGTCCGGTCGACCGTCGACGCCACCTTGGCCTTCGCGTCACCGATGATCGTCTTCGGGTGCACCCGCACCCCGATCTCGTCCAGCACCACCGCAAGCTGCTCACGCCTGCTGATGATGTCCGCCTCGATCTGCGCAGGGGTCCTGGTATCCGACACTGCGCCGCCTCCGTGGTCGTCGTCGGGTAAACCTTCATCGACAGTCTGTCAGCTCGACCGCCCGTACACCCGGCGGCACCCCCTATTACGCTCGGTCCCACACACCCCGCGTGCCACTCGAGGAGAAACATGAGCGAGCGACTCCAGGCCGGCGACACCGCTCCCGCCTTCACCCTTCCGGACGCCGACGGCAACGAGATCTCGCTCGCGGACCACAAGGGCCGCAAGGTCATCGTCTACTTCTACCCAGCCGCGCTTACCCCGGGCTGCACCAAGCAGGCCTGCGACTTCACCGACAACCTGGACCTCCTCGCCGGAGCCGGGTACGACGTCATCGGCGTGTCCCCCGACAAGCCCGAGAAGCTCGCCAAGTTCCGCGAGAAGGAAGACCTCAAGGTCACACTGGTCGGCGACCCCTCCAAGGAGACCCTGGAGGCGTACGGCGCCTACGGCGAGAAGAAGCTCTACGGCAAAGTGGTGACGGGCGTCATCCGCTCGACGATCGTCGTCGACGAAGAGGGCAGGGTGGAGCGGGCTCTCTACAACGTCAAGGCGACCGGCCACGTAGCCAAGATCATCAAGGATCTCGGCATCTGAGGTGAACAACCTGTGAGCGACTTCGCAATCGTGCACGGATTCGGTTTGCGACCGCCATGACCGCGCAGAAGCCTTTCCTGGAACCCCCTTCGAGGAAAGGAACCGGCCATGGCGGCCCCCGACCCCCACCAGGCGGCCGACCCGGAAGCGGTCAAACGTCATCCCGCGCTCTTCCGCGCCATCAGGAAGCGCCGCAACCCCCGGCTCCGTCGGACCGACATCACCGTCACCGACGACCAGGCGGTCAAGCGCGCGGTCAAGGCGGCGTCGCTCGGTAACGCCATGGAGTGGTTCGACTTCGGCATCTACTCCTACCTCGCCGTCACCATCGGGCACGTCTTCTTCCCGTCGGGGAACGACACGACGCAGCTCCTCTCCTCCTTCGCGACCTTCGCCGTGGCCTTCCTCGTACGCCCACTCGGGGGGATGTTCTTCGGACCCATGGGCGACAAGATCGGCCGCAAGAAGGTCCTCGCCCTCACCATGATCCTCATGGCGATCGGCACCTTCGCGATCGGGCTCATCCCCTCCCACGGCACGATCGGCCTCTGGGCCCCCGCCCTGCTGATCCTCTTCCGGATGCTCCAGGGCTTCTCCACGGGCGGCGAGTACGGCGGCGCCTCCACCTTCATCGCCGAATACGCCCCCGACAAGCGCCGCGGCTTCTTCGGCAGCTTCCTCGAATTCGGCACCCTGGCCGGCTACGTGGGCGCCGCGGGCCTGGTCACCGCCCTGTACGCCCTCCTGGACACCGGCCAGATGGAGTCCTGGGGCTGGCGCATCCCGTTCCTCGTCGCCGGCCCCCTCGGCCTGGTCGGCCTCTACCTGCGTCTGCGCCTGGACGAGACCCCCGCGTTCCAGAAACTGGAAGGCGGCACGGCACACGCGAGCGAGGCCGCGAACGGCGTCGAGTCCACCGCCAAGGGCGACCTCGCCAAGATCTTCCGCGAGTACTGGCCGACGCTGATCCTCTGCATCGCCCTGGTCGGCGCGTACAACATCACCGACTACATGCTGCTGTCGTACATGCCGACGTACCTCTCCGACGAACTCGGCTACAGCGAGACACACGGCCTGCTGATCCTGCTCGCCGTGATGGTCTTCCTGATGCTGATCATCAGCCAGGTCGGCAAGCTCTCCGACCGCTTCGGCCGTAAGCCCCTGCTGATGACGGGCATGCTCGGCTTCCTCTTCCTCTCCCTGCCCGCGTTCCTCCTGATCCGCCAGGACGGCATCCCGGCGATCACGATCGGCATGCTGATGCTGGGCCTGTCCCTGGTCTGCATGCTCGGCACGATGTCCGCGGCCCTCCCGGCCCTGTTCCCCACCAACGTCCGCTACGGCTCCCTGTCGGTCGGCTACAACCTCTCGGCGTCGATCTTCGGCGGTACGACTCCGCTGGTGATCACCGCCCTGATCAGCTGGACCGGCTCGAACCTGATGCCCGCGTACTACGCGATGGCGGCGGCGCTGGTGGGCGTGATCGCGGTGGCCTGCATGAAGGAAACCGCCAACCAGCCCCTGGCCGGCTCCCCGCCCTCGGTGGAGACGGCGGAGGAAGCGGCGGAACTGGTCCACGCCCAGAGCCCGGACCCGAAGTTCTGACCCGCGCTCCTCACGGGAGGGGTCCGTACCGCCTCCTCTGAAGCGGTACGGACCCTTCCGCATCTCGTCGCATTCCGGACGTGACCATCCGATTAACGGTTCGTTGCGCCGTACGAGGCTGCGAACGCGCGGCCGGATACGGAGGGATGCATGTCGCTTCGGTACACGCGCGAACTGCTCGAAGAGGCAGCGTGCAGGACGACCAATGCCGATGATGCGGTGCGGTGGTGCGGTGGGACGCCCACGCCGGGAAGCCGGAGATACCTACGGAACAAGGCCGCCCAGTGGGGACTGGACATCTCTCACTTCACTGACGCGCGAGTACGCCACACCGAAGAAAAGCTACGTGAACTGGTTGCCCGCTCCTCAAGTGTGGCCGAGGTCGTACGCCACTTGGGTATCAGCCCCGTGGGCGGCAATCAGGCGCACATCAGCCGCCGTATCGCCGCACTCCGGATCGATACATCGCACTTCCTGCGAACTCCGCCCCACAGGCCCAAAGGGGCCCTGGGAGACCGTCTGATTCTCGGTTCGCCCTCGGACGGCCGGGTCCCCGGCGAACGGCTGCGCCGAGAACTCGTCCGCAAGGGAATGGAGGATACGTGCGCCGCGTGCGGCAACGAAGGCGTATGGCAAGACCTGCCGCTCCGGCTCGAAGTGGATCACATCAACGGCGATTGGTGGGACAACCGTCCGGAGAATCTCCGGATCCTGTGCCCCAACTGCCACGCCTCGACGGATACGTACCGCGGCCGCAAGCGCAGGCGGGCAGCTTGAGTAAGTACCCCCGAGCCCTGCTCGAACAAACCGCCGCTACCGCTACCAGCCTCGTCGACGTCCTGCGCCGCCTCGGTGCACCACTGGGCAGCAGGACCAGCCGTTACGTACGCGGCCGGCTCGAGCATTACGGCATCGACACGTCGCACTTCGAACAGGAGGCCCTGCCGGATCGAAAGCGCCAGGCGTACCCGGAAGAACTCCTGGCCGAAGCCGCCGCCCACTCGTGCAGCATCCGGGAAATGTTCCAGTACACGGGCCTGCAATCGAGCGACAGTCCGTACGGCCATGTGCGCGGCAGGATTGACCGCCTGGGAATCGATACCTCCCACTTCACCAGCGGACGCCGACACGGAACGCCTTCCACGACCCGCCACGAACTCACAGCCGCCGTCGCCGAGTCACGCAGCCTCGCCGGCGTCTTGAAACTCCTGGGCAGGGCCGACAACGGCGGCGCCCGCGCCCGCCTGAAAAGGGATATCGAGACGTACGGCCTGTCAACCGCCCATTTCATCGGCCAGCACCATGCTCTTGGCACACGCTCCCCGTACCGCAAGACCGCAGCCGAAATCCTGCTCCGCATGGAAACCGGAGCACCCCGGACGAGCACGGCACTCCTACGACGAGCACTCGACGATCTCGGAGTTCCCCACGAGTGCGCGATATGCGGCACCGGTGACACGTGGAGGGAGAGACGCCTCGTGCTGGAGATCGACCACATCAGCGGCGACCGGCTCGACAACCGGGCGGCAAACCTGCGCTACCTGTGCCCGAATTGCCACACGCTGACCGGCACATGGTGTCGTAACCGGTTCCGAACCGGGGCAGCGGCCGATTAGCCTCTTCCTGCCCACGACCGTCCCCCTTGTAGACTGCCGAGGCGTGCGCGAGTGCTGGAACTGGTTAGACAGGCTGGTTTTAGGTACCAGTGCCCTAGTGGCGTGAGGGTTCGAGTCCCTTCTCGCGTACTTCACGAGAGGCTCGGCTCCTATCCGGTAGGAGTCGAGCCTTTCGCACGCGGGGCGTCAGCCCACCAGTTCCCGCACCACCGGCACCAGTGCCCGGAACGCCTTCCCCCGGTGGCTGATCGCGTTCTTCTCCTCCGGGGTCAGTTCCGCGCAGGTCCGGGTCTCACCGTCGGGGACGAGGATCGGGTCGTAGCCGAAGCCGTGGGCTCCGGCCGGGACCCGGCGCAGGGTGCCCGTCAGGCGGCCTTCGACCACGCGTTCCGTGCCGTCGGGGAGGGCGAGGGCCGCGGCGCAGGCGAAGTGGGCGCCGCGGTGCGGGGGGTCGATGTCGCCGAGCTGGGCCAGGAGCAGGTCCAGGTTGGCGCGGTCGTCGCCGTGGGTGCCGGCCCAGCGGGCCGAGAAGATGCCGGGGGCGCCGCCGAGCACGTCGACGCAGAGGCCGGAGTCGTCGGCGACGGCCGGGTGGCCGGTGGCGCGGGCCAGGGCGTGGGCCTTGAGGAGGGCGTTCTCGGCGAAGGTGACGCCGGTTTCCTTGACGTCGGGGATGTCGGGGTACGCCTCCGCGCCGACGAGGTCGTGGGTGAGACCCGCGTCGGCGAGGATCGCGTGGAGTTCGGTGATTTTCCCGGCGTTGCGGGTGGCGAGGATCAGGCGCGTCATGTCCTGATTATGGCCGGGTGCTAGGGCGTGCAGACGTTGGCGATCTCGGTGGCGGCGTCCGTGACCGGGGCGATGTCGGGGGTGGCGTCGCCCCTCTCGATGGACTCGCGGACGTTGGTGACCCCCGCCTGGAGGTCGTCGACGGCCTTGCCGAGGTCGGCGTTGTCCGTGGTGTCGCCGAGGTCCTTGAGCTCCTTGTCGATCTGGTCGAGGGCTTCGGTGGCCTGGGTCGGGTCGTCGGAGGCGGTGGAGACGGCCTTCTGGAGGTTGTCGACGCTGGTGGCGATGGCGTCGGCGGTACGGACGCAGTCCAGGGCCTTGTCGACGGCTCCGCAGCCGACCGCTGCGGTGAGCGTGAGCAGTGTGGCCGTGACGGCGAGTGCGGTGCGGTGGTGGCGGCGCGAGGCCATGGAGCGGTCCCTCCCCGGGATTCGATACGTGGACGGGCGCACGGTTCGACCCGTGCGCCCGTATTCGTATCGACGTTTCGTGGTGGCTATTTGGTTCCTTCTTTACTCACCGAGGGTGCGGGCGAGCGCCTCTTCCTGGAGCTTGGCGAGGTCGGTGCAGCCGGCGGTGGCGAGGTCGAGGAGGGCGTTGAGCTCGTCGCGGTCGAAGGGCTGGGCCTCGGCGGTGCCCTGGACCTCGACGAAGCGGCCGTCTCCGGTGCAGACGACGTTCATGTCGGTCTCGGCCCGGACGTCCTCCTCGTAGCGGAGGTCGAGGAGGGGGATGCCGTCGACGATGCCGACGCTGATCGCGGCGACGGTGCCGGTGAGGGGCTTGCGGCCGTGTTTGATGATCTTCTTGCCCTGGGCCCAGGCGATGGCGTCGGCGAGGGCGACGTAGGCGCCGGTGATGGCCGCGGTGCGGGTGCCGCCGTCGGCCTGGAGGACGTCGCAGTCCAGGACGATGGTGTTCTCGCCGAGGGCCTTGTAGTCGATCACGGCGCGGAGCGAGCGGCCGATGAGGCGGCTGATCTCGTGGGTGCGCCCGCCGATCTTTCCGCGTACGGATTCGCGGTCGCCGCGGGTGTTCGTGGAGCGGGGCAGCATGGAGTACTCGGCGGTGACCCAGCCCTCGCCGCTGCCCTTGCGCCAGCGGGGGACGCCTTCGGTGACGGAGGCGGTGCAGAAGACTTTGGTGTCGCCGAAGGAGATGAGTACGGAGCCTTCGGCGTGCTTGCTCCATCCGCGTTCGATGGTGACGGGGCGGAGCTGTTCGGGGGTGCGGCCGTCGATGCGAGACATCTGCCGAGCCTATCGGCTGGCGGGGACGGCTCCGTTCGGGTGCACCGCAGGCCCCACTCCTCGGCCGGGGACGGGCGGGTGCGGGGCCTGCGGGTGTGGCGCGGACCTGGGTGGGTCGGCCGGGGTCAGCCGGTCACATCATGTCTTCGATGTCGGCGGCGATGGGGTCGGCGTCGGTGCCGATGACGACCTGGATCGCGGTGCCCATCTTGACGACGCCGTGGGCGCCGGCGGCCTTGAGTGCGGCTTCGTCGACCTTGCTGGGGTCGTGGACTTCGGTGCGGAGGCGGGTGATGCAGCCTTCGATCTCGTCGATGTTCTCGATACCGCCGAGCCCGGCGACGATCTTCTCAGCCTTGCTGGCCATGTCCTACTCCCTGGTCTGTGCGTGCGGGGGCGGCCCACCATGGGTCCCGTTTCGTCACGGTAACGCACGGTTGGCCCAACTTCACGGGCGGGTAACCGCGCTGTCCCCAATGATGACGATCACCGGCGCCCTGCCTTCCGGCCGGGCTCCGCACCGTACCGCAACTGGTCTACACCAGTGTGCACCGACCGCCAACCCTGGCGTGTTCCAGGAGGATGCCGATGAGCTCCAGCAGCGCAGCAGGTGCGGCAGTGCCGCGGAAGAAGTGGTGGAACGGCCTCTTCCAGGGTCTGCAGAAGATGGGCCGCAGCCTTCAGCTGCCGATCGCCGTGCTCCCCGCGGCGGGCATCCTGAACCGGCTCGGCCAGCCCGACGTCTTCGGTGACGACGGTCTGGGCTGGACGAATATCGCCAAGGTGTTCGCGGCGGCGGGCGGGGCCCTGCTCGACTCGGGGCTCGGGCTGCCGCTGCTCTTCTGTGTCGGTGTCGCGATCGGCATGGCGAAGAAGTCGGACGGTTCGACGGCGCTCGCGGCGGTCGCGGGTTTCCTCGTCTACTACGCGGTGCTGCACGCGTTCCCGGTCGACTGCGCGGAGGGTTCGGACTTCAGCGGGGCGGGCATGTGGGGCGGCGTCTGCGTCGCCGAGGACACCACGGTGACCGCCGCCGCCTATCAGAACCCCGGGGTGTTCGGCGGCATCGTCATGGGGCTGATGTCGGCCTGGTTCTGGCAGCGGTACCACCGGGTCAAGCTGGTCGACTGGCTGGGCTTCTTCAACGGGCGCCGGCTCGTGCCGATCATCATGGCGTTCGTGGGGCTGGTGTTCGCGGGTCTGTGCGCCTGGCTGTGGCAGCCGGTCGGTGACGCCCTGGTCAGCTTCTCGGAGTGGCTGGTGGATCTGAACTGGCTGGGCTCCGGCATCTTCGGCATCGCGAACCGGGCCCTGCTCGTGTTCGGTCTGCACCAGTTCCTGAACACGTTCGTCTGGTTCCAGTTCGGTGACTACACCAAGCCCGACGGTACGGTCGTGCACGGTGACATCAACCGGTTCCTGGCGGGCGACCCGACGGCCGGCCAGTTCACCACGGGCTTCTTCCCGATCATGATGTTCGCGCTTCCGGCGGCGGCGCTGGCGATCTACCACTGCGCCAAGCCGCACCGGCGCAAGGCGGTCGGCGGAATGATGGTCTCGGTGGGTCTGACGTCGTTCGTCACGGGCATCACGGAACCGATCGAGTACTCGTTCCTCTTCGTCGCGCCCCTGTTGTACGTGATCCACGCGGCCCTGACCGGTGTCTCGATGGCGGTGACGTGGGCGCTCGGGGTGAAGGACGGCTTCAGCTTCTCGGCGGGTCTGATCGACTACGTCATCAACTGGAGTCTGGCGACCAAACCGTGGCTGATCATTCCGATCGGGCTGGCCTTCGCGGTCGTGTACTACGCGATCTTCCGGTTCGCGATCACGAAGTTCGATCTCCAGACGCCCGGGCGGGAGCCCGACGAGGTGGAGGAGGAGATCGAGAAGAACCTCACCAAGTAGGCCCTTCCGGCCTTCGGGCGCGGCTCGGCACGGCCCTCGGACCTGACGGTCCGGGGGCTTCGCCGTGTCACCGAGGGTGGTGGACGGACTACACCGCAAATTGAAGGTTCCTTATCTAACCCTCACCGTGCTAAAACTGGTCTACACCACTCAGTGGTCCAGACCACGCGGCTGTTTTCCCCGTCGCGTTCCTCGAGTCGTCGCCTCCCCGGTAACCCGTCCCCGGCGACGCCTTGCCTTACCGGAGGAAGTTCATGAGTACGGAAACCGCTGCCCCGGCGGCTCCCGCCAAAAGGCGGGGTGCCGGCGTGTTCCAGGGCCTGCAGAAGATCGGGCGCAGCCTCCAGCTGCCGATCGCCGTCCTGCCTGCGGCGGGCATCCTGCTCCGCCTCGGCCAGCCCGATGTCTTCGGGGCGGAGGGCCTCGGCTGGGGCAAGGTCGCCACGGTCTTCGCGACCGCCGGTGACGCCGTCTTCGCCAACCTGCCGCTGCTGTTCTGCGTCGGTATAGCCATCGGCTTCGCCAAGAAGGCCGACGGTTCCACCGCACTCGCCGCCCTGGTCGGCTTCCTGGTCTACAAGAACGTGCTGACCGCGTTCCCGACCTCCGACGCCGTCGTGAACACCACGGCCAACAAGGGTGTCGACGTCGCTGCGACGTACAACGACCCCAAGGTCTTCGGCGGCATCATCATGGGCCTCCTGGCCGCCGTCATCTGGCAGCGCTACCACCGCACCAAGCTGGTGGACTGGCTCGGGTTCTTCAACGGCCGCCGTCTCGTCCCGATCATCATGGCCTTCGTGGGCACCGTCATGGGCGTTCTCTTCGGTCTGCTCTGGGAGCCGATCGGTGACCTCATCACCAACTTCGGTGAGTGGATGACGGGTCTGGGCGCCGTCGGCGCCGGCGTCTTCGGTGTCGTCAACCGTGCGCTGCTGCCGGTCGGCATGCACCAGTTCGTGAACACGGTGGCCTGGCAGGAGATCGGCTCCTTCACGGACTCCGCCGGTGGCGTGTGGCACGGCGACCTGCCGCGCTTCTTCCACGGCGACCCCACGGCCGGTCAGTTCATGTCCGGCTTCTTCCCGATCATGATGTTCGCGCTGCCCGCCGCCGCCCTGGCGATCACACACACGGCCCGGCCCGAACGCCGCAAGGCCGTGGGCGGCATGATGATGTCCCTGGCGCTGACCTCGTTCGTCACCGGCATCACGGAGCCGATCGAGTTCGCGTTCATGTTCATCGCACCGCTGCTGTACGTCATCCACGCGGTGCTGACCGCCGTGTCGATGGCCGTCACGTGGGGCCTGGGCGTGCACCACGGCTTCAGCTTCTCCGCCGGTGCGATCGACTACTTCCTGAACTGGAACCTGGCGACGAAGCCGTGGATGATCATCCCCATCGGTCTGGTCTTCGCGGTGGTCTACTACGTGGTCTTCCGCTTCGCCATCACGAAGTTCAACCTCACCACCCCGGGCCGTGAGCCCGAGGAAGAGGTCGAGGACCTCACCAAGGCGTAAGCCCTGGCAGGCGCACGACGAAGCCCCACCTCCCGCCCCGGGAGGTGGGGCTTCCTCGTGCGTGGGGCCGGGGATCAGACCTCGTACACCGCTCCGGGGACGGCCAGCTCCACCGGGCCGTCGTAGGCCTCGCGGGCGTCGCCGAGGTTGCGTTCGGCGTCCGTCCACGGGGGGATGTGGGTGAGGACGAGGCGTCCGGCTCCGGCGCGGGCGGCGTATTCGCCGGCTTCGCGGCCGTTGAGGTGGAGGTCCGGGATGTCTTCCTTGCCGTCGACGAACGACGCTTCGCAGAGGAACAGGTCCGCACCGTCGGCGAGTTCGGTGAGGGCGTCGCAGGTGCCCGTGTCGCCGGAGTACACCAGGGTGCGGCCGTTGTGCTCGATGCGGATGCCGAAGGAGTCGACAGGGTGGAAGAGCTTCTCCGTGCGGACCGAGAAGGGGCCGATGTCGAAGGATCCCGACTTGAGTGTGTGGAAGTCGAAGACCTCGCCCATCGCGTGCTCGGACGGGGTGTCGGCGTGTGCGGTGGTCAGCCGCTGCTCGGTGCCTTCGGGGCCGTACACGGGGATGGCTTCGGGGCGTCCGCCGTCGAAGCGGTAGTAGCGGACGACGAAGTACGCGCACATGTCGATGCAGTGGTCGGCATGGAGGTGGCTGAGGAAGATGGCGTCGAGGTCGTAGAGACCGACATGGCGCTGCAGCTCGCCGAGGGCGCCGTTGCCCATGTCGAGGAGCAGCCGGAAGCCGTCGGCCTCTACGAGGTAGCTCGAGCATGCGGAACCCGCGGACGGGAACGAGCCTGAGCAGCCGACGACGGTGAGCTTCATGGAGCGTGAACCTCCGAGGCGTGGGAACGGGGAGGGTCGTGCGGTTCGTCGAGCGTAAGGCGCGAAACCGCTGGTCGCTCCTCCAGGGCCTGCCGTTGTGGGGGAACTCACCTGTGCTGTCACCGGTTCGATGGAAGGCCGGGTGCCGTCCGGCGCCGGTACGGTCGGGATATGAACACATGGTGGTGGGTGGCGCTGGTCGCCGTGGTCCTGCTGGCTCTCGTCGCGACGGTGACCGATGCGCGGGGGCGGGGCGGTCGGGGGCCGCGGCGTCCCGGTGGTCGGACCCGGCCGCCGGGACGGGCGCCGGAGCGGGGGCGGCCGGGGCCGCACGGGGTTCCCCGGCCGGGGGAGATCTGGTGGGCGGACGTGCCGTACGAGGACGGGCCCGGGTCGAAGGACCGGCCGTGTCTGGTGCTGTCGGTGCGGGGTGGCACGGCGGTCGTCGCCAAGATCACCAGCAAGCATCATGAGGAGCGGCCCGGGGTGATCGCGTTGCCGCCCGGGACCGTGGGGGACGCGCGGGGGCGGCGGAGTTTCCTGGAGACGGACGAGCTGCGGGACGTGCTCGTGTCGGGGTTCCGCCGGAAGGCGGGCGAGCTGGATCCGGGGATGTGGGCGCGGGTCCGCGGGCGGGGGTGACGCGGAATGCCGGAGAGCGCCGGACGGGCTGGGTTTCCCAGTCGGTCCGTCGCTCTCGGGTGTGGTGCGTCCGGTGCGTGGGGGCCGGGCACCGGCCCGGCCGTCAGGCCCAGAGCTGGCCTTGCAGGGTTTCGATCGCGGCCTCCGTGGTGGGGGCGGTGTAGACACCTGTGGACAGGTATTTCCAGCCGCCGTCCGCGACGACGAAGACGATGTCCGCCGACTCCCCCGCCTTGACGGCCTTGCGGCCGACGCCGATGGCCGCGTGGAGTGCGGCACCGGTGGAGACGCCCGCGAAGATGCCCTCCTGCTGGAGGAGTTCGCGGGTGCGGGTGACCGCGTCGGCGGAGCCCACGGAGAAGCGTGTGGTGAGTACCGACGCGTCGTAGAGCTCGGGGACGAAGCCCTCGTCGAGGTTGCGCAGGCCGTACACGAGGTCGTCGTAGCGCGGCTCGGCGGCGACGATCGTGATGTCCGGCTTGTGCTCGCGCAGGTAGCGGCCGACACCCATGAGGGTGCCGGTGGTGCCGAGGCCCGCGACGAAGTGGGTGATGGACGGGAGGTCGGTGAGGATCTCGGGGCCGGTGGTGGCGTAGTGGGCGCCGGCGTTGTCCGGGTTGCCGTACTGGTAGAGCATCACCCAGTCGGGGTGCTCGGCGGAGAGTTCCTTGGCGACGCGTACGGCCGTGTTGGAGCCGCCCGCGGCGGGCGAGGAGATGATCTCGGCTCCCCACATGGTGAGCAGGTCGCGCCGTTCCTGCGAGGTGTTCTCCGGCATGACGCACACGATGCGGTAGCCCTTGAGCCTGGCCGCCATGGCGAGCGAGATGCCGGTGTTGCCGCTGGTGGGCTCCAGGATCGTGCAGCCGGGTGTCAGACGGCCGTCCTTCTCCGCCTGCTCGACCATGTGGAGCGCGGGGCGGTCCTTGATCGAGCCGGTGGGGTTGCGGTCCTCCAGCTTGGCCCAGATGCGGACGTCCTCGGACGGGGACAGTCGCGGGAGGCGGACGAGGGGGGTGTTGCCCACGGCCGCCAGCGGGGAGTCGTACCGCATCAGCGCATGCCGCCGGCGACGGCCGGGAGGATGGTGATGCTGTCGCCGTCGGCGAGCTTGGTGGAGATGCCGTCGAGGAAGCGGACGTCCTCGTCGTTGAGGTAGACGTTCACGAAGCGGCGGAGCTGCTCGCCGTCGACGATGCGCTCACGGATGCCGTTGTGGCGGCTCTCCAGGTCGACGAGGAGGTCGGCGAGGGTGTCACCGCTGCCTTCGACCGCCTTGGCGCCGTCGGTGTAGGTGCGGAGGATGGTCGGGATGCGGACCTCGATGGCCATGGCGTGGGCTCCTGTCGAAAGCGGGGAGGTGGCGTGGGGCGCGCGTTTGGCCCCCCGCGCAGGGGGTGGTGCGTACGTGGTGGCTCGGACCGCGGCTCAGGCCGTGCGGCTCACGGGCATGCCGCGGCGGGACACATCGCGCTGGAGAGCCGGCACAGGTCGACGTGCAGCCGCGCGACGAGCAGCATGCCCGGCGTCTTGTCGCTCACGTCATGGGGAACCATGGGCTCATCGTATCGATTCCCGCCCCGGAACCCGGAGTGTGATCCCACATAGTGGATGGTGAGCGTTCGCCAGTTGGACAAGGGGTGGGGGCGGAGCGCGCGGCGCACCGCCCCCAGAGGGGTCAGGCCGCGGACGGGTACGCCTCGACGACCTCGACGTCCTCCTCCGTGATCTCGCCGTCCACGATGCGGTACGAGCGGAACTGGAAGGGGCCGGCGGCGTCGGCGTCCGCGGTGGAGACCAGGACGTAGTGGGCGCCGGGCTCGTTGGCGTAGGTGATGTCGGTGCGGGAGGGGTAGGCCTCGGTCGCCGTGTGCGAGTGGTAGATGATCACCGGTTCCTCGTCACGGTCGTCGAGGTCGCGGTAGAGCTTCAGCAGGTCCGTCGAGTCGAACTCGTAGAACGTGGGCGAGCGCGCGGCGTTGAGCATCGGGATGAAGCGTTCCGGGCGGCCTGTCCCGGCCGGACCCGCGACCATGCCGCACGCCTCGTCGGGGTGGTCGGCACGGGAGTGCGCCACGATCTGGTCGAACAGCGCCTGGGTGATGGTCAGCATGGCGCCCAGGATAAGCAGACGGGCCCTCCCGTACCGAGGAGTGGTGCGGGAGGGCCCGGATGCCGGACACGGGCCGTTGGGGCGGCCGGTGTCCTCGGGTACGCCGTGGCGCGGGTCAGCGCTTGGCGAAGGACGTGTTCTGGGGGTTGCGGGACTTGAGCGTCAGGTAGGAGACGCCGAGGACGAGTCCCCAGAGCGGCGCGCAGTACAGCGAGATCCGGGCGTCCTCGTCGATGGCCATCATGACGATGACCAGGCCGATGAACCCGAGGGCGAACCAGCTGCTGAACGGTGCGCCGGGTGCCTTGAAGGAGGACTGGGGCAGTTCGCCGCGGTCGGCCTTGGCGCGGTAGCGGATCTGGCAGACGAGGATCATGATCCAGGCCCACATGCCGGAGATGGTGGCGAAGGAGACGACGTAGTTGAACGCGTCGCCCGGCCACTGGTAGTTGATCCACACGCCGACGAGCATGAGGGCGGCGGAGAAGGTGGTGCCGGCCAGCGGGAGGCCGTTCTTCGTCAGCCTGGTGAACGCCTTCGGCCCCTGCCCGTTGAGTGCGAGGTCACGCAGCATGCGGCCGGTGGAGTACATGCCGGAGTTGCAGGAGGAGAGCGCGGCGGTGAGCACGACGAAGTTGACGATCGCGGCGCCGACGCCGAGGCCCATCTCCTCGAACGCGGCGACGAACGGCGAGACACCGGGCTCGAACGTGCTCCACGGGACGACGGAGAGGATCATGATCAGCGCGCCGACGTAGAAGACGGCGATACGCCACGGGACGGTGTTGATGGCCTTGGGCAGGACGGTCTTGGGGTCCTTGGACTCGCCCGCGGTGACGCCGACGAGTTCGACGGCGAGGAAGGCGAACATGACGATCTGCAGGGTCATCAGCGTGCCGCCGATGCCCTGGGGGAAGAAGCCGCCGTCGTTCCACAGGTTGGCGACGGTCGCGGTGTCACCGGCGTCGGAGAAGCCGATCGTGAGCACACCGGCGCAGATGAGGATCATGCCGATGATCGCGGTGACCTTGACCATCGAGAA
Source organism: Streptomyces sp. NPDC058637 (assembly GCF_042717325.1). Classification (NCBI taxonomy): domain Bacteria; kingdom Bacillati; phylum Actinomycetota; class Actinomycetes; order Kitasatosporales; family Streptomycetaceae; genus Streptomyces; species Streptomyces sp. NPDC058637. The sequence continues at coordinate 41,039 of NZ_JBHXRD010000021.1, forward strand.
CCAGAACTCGAGCTCGCCGAACAGCTTGACCGAGATCAGGTTGGCGCCGTAGAGGATGACGGTGAACACCAGCGCGGACAGCCATTGCGGGATATCCCACCAGTACGTCATATAGGTGGCCGCGGCGGTGACTTCGGTGATTCCGGTGACGACCCAGAAGAGCCAGTAGGTCCATCCGGTGACGAATCCGAAGAAGGGGCCGAGGAATTCGCGTGCGTACTCCGAGAAGGAGCCTGACACCGGGCGGTACATGAGGAGTTCGCCCAGGGCCCGCATGATGAAGAAGATGACCAGACCCGCGATGGCGTACGCCAGGATGAGGCTGGGCCCGGCCCGGTCGATGGCCTTTCCGGCACCGAGGAAGAGTCCTGTGCCGATGGCGCCGCCGATGGCGATCATCTGGATCTGACGGGCTCCCAGTCCTCGCTGGTAGCCCTCGCCGGTGCCGGTGTCCACGGCCTCGGGGCCGTCCGCCTGTCCCTTGTCGACCTGCGCCGATGTCATGGTGGTGCGCCTTTCTCCACGCTGATCCGCGCCCGCGTGGGCGTCGGATCAGGTCCTGATCCCCCCGGATATGGATGGAGTGCCGCCGGCGTTCGGCCGGCTCGTAGCGCCCCCGGGGACAGGGGTGGCGTCCCCGGGCGGTCGTGAAGATTTATCACGGTCGCCCGGTTCGGCCATCGGACATTATGTGGCGCACGCCACAGGAAAAAGCGGACAAGGGTTTCCAGCCGCTGCAAAGAAGGCCATTCAGGTGACGGGATCGTTATTCGGATTTGAGGCTCCGTTGAGCGAAACCCGGAGCCGGCCCGCACCTCTGCCGCTTACTGCTTCGGCATCATCGTTTCGATGAGTGTTTCCTGGAGTGCGCCGAGCCAGAGATAGGCCATCACCATCGGCTTGCGCGGATCGCTGTCGGGGAGGCGGTAGAGGGAACCGTCCTGGCCCTCGTCCTCGTCGGACACCTCCAGGCGGGTGCCGATGGTGAGCCTGAGGTCGTTCAGGGACCCCAGCCAGCTGCGGCACTCGTCGGCGCCGAGCCGGAGCACCGCCCCGCCGTCCCCGCCGGGGCTGAGGCCGTCCAGGGTGCGTACGACGGTGAGGGCGTCCTGACGCTTGCGGGAGCGCAGGTCGTTCTCCGTGAAGCGTCGGAACTCGGCGGACGCCTCGCGGAGCTCCTTGTCCTCGTCCCCATACGCCTCGGGGAAGAGTCTGGCCAGTGCCGGGTCGGAGGGCGGTTCGCTCGGCCCTTCGGCGAACAGGGCGGCGAGCGGGTCCTCGCCCTCGACGGCTTCGTCGCCGGGACCGATCAGTTCCAGCAGCTGGACGGCGAGGGAGCGCAGGATGGCGATCTCGACCTCGTCGAGCGCGACGGCCGCGCCGCCGCCGGGGGTGGCCTCGAAGTGGCCGGCCATGAATTCTCCGATGGTGGTCGGGCGGAGGGGGCAGAGCTCGGGTCAGTTGCGGTCCTGGGTCAGCGTCGCCCAGAGGCCGTAGCCGTGCATGGCCTGGACGTCGCGTTCCATCTCCTCGCGGCTGCCGCTGGAGACGACCGCGCGGCCCTTCTGGTGGACGTCGAGCATGAGCTTGTGCGCCTTGTCCTTGGAGTAGCCGAAGTAGGCCTGGAAGACATACGTCACATAGCTCATGAGGTTGACCGGGTCGTTGTGCACCAGCGTCACCCAGGGGACATCGGGCTCAGGGACGGCGAAGGTCTCCTCGGCCGATTCGGGACGTTCGATCTCTACGGGGGCAGCAACGCTCACCTACCCCATGCTGCCACCAGGAAGGGTCCCGCGCATAAACGGAGGTCACATCTCGTCACTTTGACGAATAGGGGGTAGCATCCCCGGCATGAACTCAGCGGACCTTGGGCGACGGGTCGGTGTCCCGTCGACCGCGCTCTTCACCGACCAGTACGAGCTCACGATGGTGCAGGCCGCACTGAAGGCGGGCACCGCCGACCGGCGCTCCGTCTTCGAGGCCTTCACCCGGCGACTGCCGGAGGGACGGCGCTACGGGGTCGTCGCGGGCATCGGGCGGGTGCTGGACGCGGTGGAGAACTTCCACTTCGACGACGAGATGCTCGCCTTCCTGCGCGACCAGCGGATCGTGGACGCCCCCACGGTCGACTGGCTGGCGGACTACCGCTTCGGCGGCGACATCTGGGGCTACCCGGAGGGCGAGGTGTACTTCCCCGGGTCGCCGCTGCTGCGGGTCGAGGGCTCCTTCGCCGAGTGCGTGCTGCTGGAGACCGTGATCCTGTCGATCCTGAACCACGACTCGGCGATCGCCGCCGCGGCGTCCCGGATGTCGGCCGCGGCGAGCGGCCGCAGGCTGATCGAGATGGGCGCGCGGCGCACCCACGAGCTGTCGGCGGTGGCCTCGGCACGCGCCGCGTACATCGGCGGCTTCCACACCACCTCCGACCTGGCGGCCGGCTTCCGCTACAACATCCCGACCGTCGGGACGAGCGCGCACGCCTTCACCCTGCTGCACGACAGCGAGCGCGACGCGTTCCGGGCGCAGGTGGACTCGCTGGGCCGGGGCACCTCGCTGCTGGTCGACACGTACGACGTGACCGAGGCGGTCCGTACGGCGGTGGAGATCGCGGGGCCGGAGCTCGGCGCCGTACGGATCGACTCGGGCGACCTGCTGCTGGTCGCGCACCGCGTGCGGCAGCAGCTGGACGAGCTGGGCGCCACGGAGACGAAGATCGTGGTGACGTCGGACCTCGACGAGTACGCGATCGCGTCGCTGGCCGCCGCGCCCGTCGACGCGTACGGAGTGGGCACGCAGTTGGTCACCGGGAGCGGTCACCCGACGTGCTCGATGGTCTACAAGCTGGTGGCGCGCGCGGCGTCCGCCGATCCGGCCGATCCGCTGCTGCCGGTCGTGAAGAAGTCGCTGGGCGCGAAGTCGTCGCGGGGCGGGCGCAAGTGGGCGGCGCGCCGGCTGGACGAGCACGGCGTGGCCGAGGCCGAGGTGATCGGCACGGGCCCGGTCCCGGCGGAGCTGGCGGACCGGCAGCTCCAGGTGGAGCTGGTCCGGGGCGGCGAGGTGGTCGCCCGGGAGCCGCTGGAGGCCGCGCGTGACCGGCACGTCACGGCGCGTTCGGGCCTGCCCATGTCGGCGATCCAGCTGTCGCGGGGCGAGCCGGTGATCCCCACGGAGTACGTGTGACGGACGCCCCCGGGGCGACGCGGCGCACCGGGGGCGTCCGGGGAGCGCGGCCGTTCCCCGGGCACCGGCCGGGCCCGGGGGTGCGGGCCCCCGGGCGGCCCGCGGGCCCGGCCCCGCGGGCCCGTGAGGCCCGCGGCGCGGGGGGCGCAGACCCGGAAGGTGTGACCCCTCCCGCGGGGCCTGCCGAGTCTCTAGGCTCGACGGCATCCCCACCCGTTCCCACGACCGCCGTCCCCTCTCCACCGTCGAACCCCCACCGAAGGACACCCGTCATGCATCGCGCCTTGATCGTCGTCGACGTTCAGAACGACTTCTGCGAGGGCGGCAGCCTCGCGGTGGCGGGCGGCGCCGATGTCGCCGCCGCCATCACCGACCTGATCGGCGAGGCCCAGCCCGGCTACCGCCATGTGGTGGCCACCCGCGACCATCACATCGACCCGGGTGACCACTTCTCGGCGGAGCCCGACTTCGAGCACTCCTGGCCGGCGCACTGCGTCGCCGGTACGGAGGGCGTGGGCTTCCACCCGAACTTCGCCCCGGCCGTCGCCTCCGGCGCGATCGACACCGTCTTCGACAAGGGGGCGTACGCCGCGGCGTACAGCGGTTTCGAGGGCCTCGACGAGAACGGGACCGGGCTCGCGCAGTGGCTGCGGGACCGTTCCGTCACGGCCGTGGACGTCGTCGGGATCGCCACCGACCACTGCGTACGGGCGACGGCGCTGGACGCGGTCCGTGAGGGCTTCACCACGCACGTGCTGCTGGACCTGACCGCCGGTGTCGCCGAGGGGACCACGGACCGGGCCCTGGAGGAGCTCCGCGCCGCGGGTGTGGTGCTGTCCGGCAAGCCGGTCGTCTGACCGCTCCCGGGGCCTCAGGCCGCCGGGCGGACCGGTCCCGCGTGGCCGGTGGGTCCCAGCAGGGCCCGGATCGGGTGCCAGAGCTCCTGGCCGGTCTGTGGCGCGGTCCGCCACAGGAGCCCGTCCGGATGGTGCAGCACGGCGGTGATCTCGTCCGGGGTGGGCGGCTGGGTGTTGCCCCGGAGGTAGACGGAACGCAGCCCCAGGTTGCGCAGCCTGGTCAGGGCGCGCGCCCGGTTGGCCGCGTGGACCAGCACCCGGACCGGGGCTCCGGGCCCGGCTCCGTCCGCCGGACGGTTCAGGGCCAGTGCCACCACCACCGTGCCGTTGGGCAACCTGCAGAAACCTCCGCCTGCCATGCTGTGCGCTCCCCCGTGAGACATCGCGTCAATAAGGATCGAACAAGACGCACCTAAACACGATCGGCCGCCGCCCGCTAGAGGGCGACGGCCGATCATGTTCTGACCTGCGGTTTTGCTGACTACTTGCCCGAGGGGCCGACCTTCACGGTGATCGTCGAGCCACTGAGGGGCTCGTTGACGATCGCGATCCGGGTGTTCGTGTCAGTCACCTTGACACTTCCGGTCGGGTTCTCCGCGTACCAGTAGGTGCCCTTGCGGTCGTCGAAGGCGGGGACACCCAGCGACGGCTTGATCTTCAGCGGCACGTCCGCGTTGTGCAGCGTGAAGCCCTTGTTCGGGTACCGGCTGAACGGCGCGTCGAACGGCTGGATCTTGTTCCGGAGGACCGTGCCGTTGGACCACTTGAGCGGCTCGGCGTGCGAGTCCACCGGCAGGATCAGGCCCTGGCCGTGGTGCTGCGAGGTGTTGTTGTCCTTCTGGGAGGTGTCCCAGAGCCACACCATCAGACCGTTCTGGTACGAGTAGTGCTCGACCCAGTCCGGACGGGTGGTGGAGAAGCCGAAGTTGTACGGGCCGACCTCGAGGGTCTTGTCGTACGACACGTACTGGCGGTTCTCGGCGATGTAGTACTGCGGGTAGTCGTTGGTGAACGACTCACCGATCCGCGAGAAGCCCTTGGCGGTCCAGCCGTTGTCGTCGCCCTCGGCGTTGTCCGTGAAGAGCACGGCGCCGTCGGCGGTGACCGTGATGGCGTCGGCCGTGAAGCCCTTGCCGCCCGCGCCGCCGTCCGTCTGGTAGCGGAAGCGGAGGTCGACCTTCTTGCCCGCGTAGGCGTCCAGCGGGTACGAGAGCTTCCTGACCGCGCCGGAGACGTCGGTCAGGGCCGGCTTGTCGCTGGCGTCGCGCGGAATGGCCTTGCCGTCGGCGGTGCCGTCGAGCGCGGTCCAGGAGGAGCCGCCGTTGTCCGAGACCTCGGTGTAGAGGTAGTCGTAGTCGGCCTCGATGTCGTACCAGCCGGACAGGTCCAGCGAGGCGGACGTCCTGCCGGTCAGGTCGACCGGGCGGGTCAGGGTGTTCGACAGGTCGTCACCCATGTCGCTCCACCACTGCTTCGAGCCCTCGGCGGGCTTCGCGACGGTCGTGGTGACGGTCTTCTCGGGCAGCTCGACGACGAGCGCCTGCTTGTTCTTGGTGTTGTACTCCGCGACACCCAGCTTGTGCGTCGACTTCGTGGCGGCCTTGGCCGTGTCGTAGTCGAGCCAGCCGAGCTGCAGCTTGTCCCAGGCGGTCATGTCGCCGGGCAGGTTGCCGATCTCGCCCTGTCCGGTGCCGAGCCAGGAGCCCGCCGACATGAGGGACCAGAAACCGACCGAGTTCTCGCCGCCGCCGGAGGTGTCGTACAGGTCCGGCAGGCCGAGGTCGTGGGCGTACTCGTGGGCGAAGACGCCCAGGCCGCCGTTCTCGGGCTGCGCGGTGTAGTCGCCGACCCAGATGCCCGTGTCGCCGATCTCCGCGCCGCCGGCCTTGTTGCCCGCCGGGCCGGTCGCGCCCGCGTTGGTGCCGTACGCGTACCAGCGGTGCGCCCAGAGGGCGTCGGTGCCCTGGGCGCCGCCGCCCGCGGACTCGTCCTCGCCGGCGTGGACCAGCTGGAAGTGGTCGATGTAGCCGTCGGGCTCGTTGAAGTCGCCGTCGCCGTCGAAGTCGTAACGGTCCCACTCGTCGTATCCGGCGAGGTCCGTCTTGATCTGGTCGAGCGTGCGGCCCTTGGCCTTCTGGTCGGTGACCCACGCGTTGACGCCGTCGCGGACCGTGTCCCAGACGTTGGCGCAGTTGCTGGAACCGCAGTAGTTGGAGCCGTAACGGGCCTCGTTGTACGGGACCTTGACCCAGTCGGAGACCTCGCCGTCGACGGAGTAGCGCCCGGAGGACGTCTTCTCGTAGTACGTCTTGAGCGAGTCCTTGCCCTTGCCCTCACCGAAGTAGAGGTCCTGGAAGTGGGCCTGGTCGTAGTCGGCCTGCCAGGCGGTGCTGTTGTCCTTCGCCGGGTCCGGCTCGGCTATCTCGTTGTGCAGGGGGCCGGGCGTGCCCCCGTACTTCTTGACGGGCGGCTCGGGGCCGTCACCGTCGGGGTCGAACATCGTGGTGTCGTCGACCTGGTCGCCGAACTCCACGAGGATGGTGAAGATCTTGTCGGTCTTCTCCCGGCCCAGCTCGACGTACTTGCTCTTACCGAGCTTGACGACCTTGGAACCGCCGCGGGTCGACACCTTCTTGTCGCCCGCGAGCACCTGCTCCAGCGCGGCCTGACGCCGAGCGTCCTGCTCCTTGCTGAAGGGGCCTTCCAGGTCGTGCTCCCCCGCCTTGACCGGTGCGGGGTCGCGGCGGTCGACGATGGAGGCGCCGGATCCTGACGTCCTGTCATCCGCCTGGGCGGTGGCGAAGGCCGAAGCCGTCGCGGCGGTGGCGGCCAGCGCCACGGCCACCGCGGTGGCGCGTAGCGCCCGTATCTGAGTGGTCACTTGATGCAGTCCTCCCCGGCGTTCGCGTCCGCGGCCAGGGGGGTGGAGAGGGCCGCGCGCGTTGACGCGTCACAAGTGACGACATTCGATCGGAGTTATGAGAGAAAAGACAGATCTTGACTTGCACACACCAAGTGCACTATGCGGGAGTCGCTTCCCGGTATCCGGACGTTCACCCTGAGCCCGCCGCCGGAGGACGACCGGCGCGCCGAACCGTCCGATTGCCGACCGCGTGACTCGATGCGCCCCCCGTGCACCGGTACCGTGGGTTAGGTCACGCTTACTACCTGTTCCTCACGGGCATCCACCGTCATAGGGTCGATCGACAGTGCGAACGTGTTGAGAGACTGCCCCCATCCGACACCCCGAGGACGGATACCGCCATGCCGCGTCCGACTGCCGCACAGTTCTCCTACGGTTCGGTCACCGTCATCGTCTCTACCCTCGCCATGCTGCTGCTCTCCCGCACGGAGTCAGGCCTCGGTGTGGCCGTCGTCTGCAGCGCGGCGCTGGCCCTCGGTCTGCTGGTGGCTCTGACCGTGCCCCTGCCCAAGCGCGCGAGGACGGCTCCGCGGACCACCGCGCCGGCCACCGCGCGTACACGCCGTCCGGCCGAGGACGTCGAGCTCGCCGACGCCCAGCAGGAGCGGGTGGGCGGGCACTCCCTGCGCCGCTGAACGGCCTCCGGGCCGCCGCGGCCTGAACGGACGCGACCTCAGGGGACGTGGCCTCAGGGGACGTTGACCACCACTGTCTTGGCCGCCTTGTCCTGCAGGCACTGCCGGTAGGGCTTGTCGGTGAACATCAGCACGATGTTGATGAGCCACCACAGGCACGGGCAGCACAGCAGCGCGGGGAGCCAGAGCACGACGGCCCGCATCAGCGCGGATCCGGTGTCGGGAACCGTGCCGTCGTTGAGCATCGCGACGCGCATCTTCAGCAGCCGCTTGCCGAGCGTCCGGCCGTCCTTGTGGGTCAGATACGTGTCGTAGGCGACGTAGACGACCAGGCCGATCAGCGACCAGATGAGCTGATGGCCGCTGTAGGAGTTGCTGATGGCGTCACCGAGGTCGTCGTCGCCGTTGTCCGAGGTGACGTCGACCGCCCCGCCGAACGGCAGCGAGATCAGGTACAGCGGGATCGAGATGATGAGGAAGTCGATCAGCCGCGCCAGGATCCGCTTGCCGGGCTCGGCGAGCGGCGGCATCCCGGCCAGCGGATCGGCCCCACCGTACGGGCCTCCGCCGCCGTACGGACCGGGGTCGTACGGCGGCGGGGGCGGCTCGCTGCCGTAGGGCGAACCGCCCGGAGGGGGACCCTGCGGCGGCTTCTTGGAGAAGGGGTCGTCCTCGGGCGGCTGACCGGGCGGCGGCGGAGGCGGTTCGTTGCTCATGGGGGCAGTGCACCCCGGGCCGCGAAGGCCCGCAACGGCTGAGGTGCTTTCGGGGGACGAAGCGTCAGCACACGGGCGTACGGGGCCGCTCCACGGCGTACGGACCGGCCCCCGGTGCCCCCTCCGCTACTCCTGGCCGGCCACGAAGGTGCGGGCCGCCTTGTCGTGCCAGCACTGGCGCCAGGGGCGGTCGACCAGACACCACAGCACGTTGACCACGCCGACGACGAGCAGGCCCAGCACCCCGTACACGAGCCAGCGGCGCAGCGCCGCTCCGAAAGTGGGCGGCCCGTGGGACTCGATGTCCCGCACCTCCAGGCCGCAGAGTTTCTTGCCCAGCGTGCGGCCCCACTTGGCGGTGGGCAGTGCCTCCAGGACGAGGCCGAGCACCAGGAAGATGCCGAGCACCGCACCGAACAGCCCGGCCGTGGTGGAGTCCAGGAGCCAGACGGTGACCGTCTCACCGGACTGCTTCGCCGCCTCGATCTTCCCGTCGATGTGGTCCGCCGCCCGCGTGACCAGCGGGAAGCCGATCGCGCCGACGAGCGCGCCGAGCACGACCGTGTCGACCAGGCGGGCGGCCAGCCGCTTGCCGAGCCCGGCGGGCCTGGCGGACGCCTGGGCCCTGGCCAGCTGCTGGAAGTGGTCTTCGACCGGCGGCTTCCAGGGGACGACGGGCTGCTGCTGCCCCGGCCGGCCGCCCTGCTGCTGCGCGGGCATCGGGTGGGGCTGCTGCGGCTGCGGTTGCGGCTGTTGAGGGGCCGTCCGCTCCGGCCGGGCGAGCTGGTGCGCCTGCTGGGCCCAGGACGCGGACCCACCGCCGGGGCCGGGGGTCATGGGATTCTGCGGGCTGCTCGGGCTCTGCGGGCCCCGTGAGCTCTGAGGGCCCTGTGGGTTCTGCGGGCTGCCCGGGCTCTGCGGGTCCGTCCACGCCGGGGCGTGCGCCTGGGGCGGTGCGGGGGACGGCTCGGGCGCCGGGGCGGGCGCCTGCGGGGCCGTGGTGCGCGGGGCGGGTGCCTGCGGGGCGGGCGTGCGCCGGGTGGTGGCGGGGGGCACGGCGCGGATCGTCATCGTGCCGTCGGCCGGATTCTCCTCGCGCGGCCGCGGGGGCCGGGTGGTGCCTGTCGGTCCCGAGGCGCGCATGGTGACCGTACCGTCGGCGGGCGGACGGCCCGTGTCACCCCCGGGTCCCCGGTCGCCGGACGGGGGGCGCACGGCGACGGCGCCGTCGCTGGTCTCCCCGGTACCGGGGCCCGTACCGCCGCCGTCCCGCATGCCGGGCAGCGCTCCGCGCGTCGGGTCCTGGACGGCGGACCGACGCGGATCGGCGGGGCCACTTTCCGCAGGCGCGGGGGCCGGTCCGTCCGCCGTACGCGGGCCGGGGCCGCCCCACGAGACCCGGTGGTCGCGTTCGCCGCCGAAGCCGGTCTGCCGGGAGGTGTCGGCCTGCCAGGCGGACGACGGTTCGGGGCGGCTGCCGGCCGTGCCCGCTCCGCCGCGTCCGTCGGACGCGGCGGCCTCCTCGACGTCGTCGAGGTACATCGGCCCGGTCTCGTCGACCGGGGCCGGCCGCTGCGCGGTGTGGAGAGGGGCGGCGTCCGCCGCCGGGGCGGGCTGCGCCGCCGGGGTAGTTCCGCCCTGCTGGGGCGCGGGCCGGCTCGTGCCGGGAACCCATGACGCGCCGTTCCAGTACCGGACGTATCCGGGAATGGACGGGTCGGGGTAGTACCCCTCGCGGGGGCTTTCGTCACCGGGTGCCGGGGTTGGGGCGCTCATCACCGTGGTCCCGTATCTCTATAGGCCTCAATACAAGGGTCCACATCTATCAGACCACCGCGTATCCCCGGGCCCGTCCTGCCGTTTGGACCACGTTCCGGGACCGGAGAAGTTTTTCTGGAAAGCCGCGTCATGGATCGCCGGGGGGTCGCTCTCTCCTTGTGCGGACCGGTCAAGGGACCGGCCCCTACGAGCATCGGAAGGTCGTGCACCCTCATGCAGCACATCGTGGAACGCGAGCTGGAACTCAGGCTGGTCCTGTCACCCGAGCGGGCCATCCCCGTGCCCGCCCGGCTGTCCTACCTGACGGACGACCCGTACGCGGTGCACATCACCTTCCACATCGGCTCCGAGACGCCCGTGCACTGGACGTTCGCCCGTGAGCTGCTGGTGGACGGGGTGTTCAGGCCGTGCGGGCACGGGGACGTGCGGATCTGGCCGACGAGGGTCGACGACCGCGGTGTCATCTGCGTCGCGCTCACCTCGCCCGACGGGAACGCCCTCCTGGAGATGCCGTCGGCCGCCGTGGCCGCCTGGGTGGAGCGGACCCTGCGGGTGGTGCCGCCGGGGTCCGAGAGCTCCCTGCTCGGCCTGGACGACGCGCTCGCGGAGCTGCTCACCCCGCTGCCGGCCGACGACCTGTGGCTGAGCGACCCCTGGTCCTCGGACGAGCCGCAGGACGGGGACGTCTGAGTGGGCGGGGAGGTCCGGGTGGGACGGGGAGGTCCTGATGCGGCGGGTCAGAACAGCTTGCCGGGGTTGAGCAGCCCCAGCGGGTCGAAGGCCGCCTTGATACCGCGCTGCAGCTCGACCCCCACCTCGCCGAGTTCGCGGGCGAGCCACTCCTTCTTCAGGACTCCGACGCCGTGTTCGCCGGTGATGGTGCCGCCGAGTTCGAGGCCCAGCGCCATGATCTCGTCGAAGGACTCGCGCGCCCTGCGGGACTCGTCGGCGTCGGTGTGGTCGAAGCAGACGACGGGGTGCGTGTTGCCGTCGCCCGCGTGGGCGACGACGCCGATGGTCAGGTGGAACCTGTCGGCGATGGCTGCGGTTCCCTCGATCATCGCGCCGAGCCTGGAGCGCGGTACGCACACGTCGTCAATCATCGTGGCGGGCTTGAGGGTCTCCATCGCGGGCAGCGAGAGCCGGCGTGCCTGGAGGAGGAGTTCGGACTCGGCCGCGTCGTCCGCGGGCACGACCTCGGTGGCGCCCGCCTCACGGCACAGCAGGCCGACGGCGGTGAGATCGGCGGTCGGGTCGGGCGTGTCGAAGGCGCAGAGCAGCAGCGCCTCGGTGGATTCGGGGAGGCCCATGGAGGCCATCGCGTTGACGGCACGCACGGTTGTACGGTCCATCAGTTCGAGGAGTGACGGCGTGTGTCCGCGTTCCATGATCCGGCACACCGCGTCGCACGCGGCGGTCGCCGAGGGGAATTCGGCGGCGAGCACGAGCTGCTGCGGCGGCTGTGGCCGCAGCGCGAGGACGGCCTTGACGACGACACCGAGGCTGCCCTCCGATCCGACGAAGAGCCGGGTCAGGTCGTATCCGGCGACGCCCTTGGCCGTGCGCCGGCCCGTGTTCAGCAGGCGTCCGTCGGCCAGGACGACCTCCAGACCCAGGACGTACTCGGCGGTGACGCCGTACTTCACGCAGCACAGTCCCCCGGACGCCGTGCCGATGTTGCCGCCGATGGTGCACATCTCCCAGCTGGACGGGTCCGGCGGGTAGCACAGGCCGTGTTCGTTGACGGCGCGGGACAGCGTGGCGTTGATGACGCCCGGCTCGACGACCGCGATCCGGTCGACCGGGCTGATCTCCAGGATCCGGTCCATCTTCACCAGGGAGAGCACGATGCAGCCGTCGGTGGCGTTGGCCGCGCCCGACAGGCCCGTCCTCGCCCCCTGGGGCACCACGGGGACACGCAGCGCCGTGGCGGTCCGCATGACGTGCTGGACCTCCTCGACCGTGCGCGGCAGGACGACGACGGCGGGGGCACCGGCGTCGCAGAAGCTCGCCATGTCGTGGGCGTACGAGGCGGTGACCTCCGCGTCCGTGATCAGTGCCTCGGCCGGAAGACCCGCGCGCAGTTGTTCGAGGAGAGCGTCCATGATCCAAGGGTGACATCCGGGGCCAATGGTGTGAACCCGTCTGCGCCAGGGTTCACGCAACCCGATGCGATCTTCGTACTGACGCAGAGTGAAGGCCATGGATGCCATGCCGCAGCAGAACCCGGAGCCACCCCCCTCCACCCTGCCGCCGGAGGGTGCGACGGCCGTTACCCCGCACCCCGCGCCGATGCGCACCACGCTGCGCAGGGCGGCGCTCGGTGCGGTGGCCGGCGCCGTACTCGTGGCCGGTGCGGTGGTCGCCGTACCGGACGACGCGAACGATGCCTCACCCCCCGTGCCGGGGCCGGTCGCGCGGGCCGAGGCCGCTGCGGCCGCCGGATCCCCGGCGTCGCTGTCCGACCTCACGGCGCTGATCGGCGACCGGCAGCAGTGGGTGGAGACACACCCGTCCGACGCCCCGTCCTGGGCGGTGCTCGGTACGGCGTACGTGGAGTGGGGCCGGCGCTCCGCGGACGCGGCCTACTACACCCGGGCGGAGCAGGCGCTGCAGCGCTCGCTGGCCGCACAGCCCGGTGAGCGCGGGAACACGGAGGCCTGGGTGGGGCTGGGAGCCCTCGCCAACGCACGGCACGACCACCTCGCGGCGAAGAAGTGGGGCGAGACGGTACGCGCGCGGCAGCCGAAGAACTGGGCGGCCTACCCGGTCCTGATCGACGCGTACAACGGCCTCGGCGAGTACGAGGCGGCGGTCCGGGCGACGGAGAAGTTCGGGTCGCTGCGCAAGGGTGTCCCCGCGCTGGGCAGGACCGCGGAGATGTACCGGAACCAGGGCTGGCGCGAGGACGCCCTGGCCACCGCGCAGGAGGCGGCGGACCGCGCGACCGCCCCCGCGGAGAAGGCTGCGGCGCTGCACCGGCTGGGCGACCTGGCGTGGGAGCGCGGCGAGCCCGCGGAGGCCGTCGCCCAGTACGGCGCGGCCCTGCGCACCGACAGGGGGCACCTGGCCTCCCTGGCCGGCCGGGCGCGCGCCCTGGTGGCCCTGGACCGCACGGACGAGGCACTGGCCGACTACCGGACGGTGACGACGAAGCTGCCGCGCCCGGAGTACGTCCTCGAACTGGGCGAGCTGTACGAGTCGCTGGATCTGGACGGCGACGCCCGCACCCAGTACACGAGGCTCCGCGAACTGCTCGCGCAGGCCAGGACCGACGGGGTCGACGAATCCGTGACGGAGGCCCTGTTCGAGGCGGACCACGGCGATGCCGAAGCGGCCGTGGAGCTGATGCGCGCCGAGTGGTCCGCGCTGCGCCGCAGCTCGGCGGTGTCGGACGCCCTGGGCTGGGCGCTGCACCGGGCGGGCCGGTCGGAGGAGGGCCTGCAGTACGCGGAGCGGGCCGTGGAGACGGGTGTGCGGAACGCCTCGTACGCGTACCACCTGGGAATGATCGAGAACGCGCTCGGCCAGGGCGGGCCGGCCCGCGGTGATCTGGAGGAGTCCCTCCGTACGAATCCGGGGTTCTCCCCGCTGGCCGCGCCCCTGGCCCGGGACGCCCTCGACGCACTGGGCGCACCGGCCTCCGGTGGCCCGGCGGACATGGAACCGGCGGCCCCCGAGCCCGCTCCGGAACCGGAACCGACGCCGGTGCCGAGCCCCGGGGCACCTGAAAAGGACGGGACGGACGGGACGGACACGGCGCCGGGGAAGGCGGAGAGCCGGGAGAAGACGGAGAAGGGCGAGCCGGAGCCGAAGCGGTCCGAGCCGGAGGCCGCTCCGTCCCCGAAGGCGAAGCAGGGCGCGGAGCCGGTGGCTCGGTAGCCCTGCCCCGGGGCGTGCGGGGCGCGCACGTCCCGGGGCGTTTGCCTGCCTGCTACAGGTTGCCGCGCTTCTCCTGCTCGCGCTCGATCGCCTCGAACAGGGCCTTGAAGTTGCCCTTGCCGAAGCCCATCGAGCCGTGGCGCTCGATCATCTCGAAGAAGACCGTCGGCCGGTCCTGGACCGGCTTGGTGAAGATCTGCAGGAGGTAGCCGTCCTCGTCGCGGTCGACCAGGATCTTCAGCTCGCGCAGTGTCTCCACGGGTACGCGGGTCTCGCCCGCCCACTCCCCGAGGGTGTCGTAGTAGGAGTCCGGGGTGTCCAGGAACTGCACGCCGGCTGCCCGCATCGCCTTGACGGAGGCGACGATGTCGTTGGTGGCGAGCGCGATGTGCTGGACGCCCGCGCCGCCGTAGAACTCCAGGTACTCGTCGATCTGCGACTTTTTCTTCGCGATCGCCGGCTCGTTGATCGGGAACTTCACCTTAAGCGTGCCGTCGGCGACGACCTTCGACATGAGGGCGGAGTACTCGGTGGCGATGTCGTCGCCCACGAACTCCTTCATGTTGGTGAAGCCCATGACCTTGTTGTAGAACGCCACCCACTCGTTCATCCGGCCGAGCTCGACGTTGCCGACGCAGTGGTCGATCGCCTGGAAGGTCCGCTTGGCGGGTGCCTCGACGATCGGGGCGGCGGCGGCGAAGCCCGGGAGGTAGGGGCCGTCGTAGCCGGAGCGCTCGACGAGGGTGTGGCGGGTCCTCCCGTAGGTGGCGATGGCGGCGAGGACGACCGTGCCGTGCTCGTCCTTGAGCTCGTACGGCTCCGTGATGCCCTCGGCGCCGTGCTCGACCGCGTACGCGTACGCGGCGCGGGCGTCCGGGACCTCGATGGCGAGGTCGACGACACCGTCGCCGTGGGTGTTCACGTGGTCGGCCAGGAAGGTGCCCCACTCGGTGGAGGCCTTGATGACGGAGGTGAGGACGAAACGGGCGGAGCCGTTGGTCAGGACGTAACTCGCGGTCTCGCGGGTGCCGTTCTCCGGTCCGGAGTAGGCGACGAGCTTCATGCCGAAGGCGGTCGAGTAGTAGTGCGCCGCCTGCTTGGCGTTGCCCACGGCGAAGACGACCGCGTCCATTCCCCTGACCGGGAAGGGGTCGGCCTGCCGGGCGGTGTCAGGGGTGGTGTGCAGAGTCTCAGTCATGTCCGAAGGTTCCCGCCGCTTCGCAAGGTGCGCAACAGTTCGTGTGATCGCTGGTCAATCTGTCCAGTAGTCGGCCAGGATGGGGTTGCTATCTGCACAGGGTGACCATCGGGAGACGGATCATGGCGATCGATCATCTGGACGGCCGGCTCATCGCGCTACTGGCCCGTGAGCCCCGTATCGGTGTACTGGAGGCCTCCCGGCGGCTCGGGGTGGCGCGCGGGACGGTCCAGGCGCGGCTCGACCGCCTTCAGTCGAATGGCGTCATCCGCGGTTTCGGTCCGGACGTCGACCCGGCGGCACTCGGCTACCCCGTCACCGCGTTCGCCACGCTGGAGATCAGGCAGGGCCAAGGCGCCGACGTACGGGCCCATTTGGACGGGGTGCCCGAGGTGCTCGAACTGCACACGACCACCGGCCACGGCGACATGCTCTGCCGGCTCGTAGCCCGCTCCAACGCCGATCTCCAGCGGGTGATCGACCGGGTCGTCGGTTTGGATGGGATCGTCCGGGCCTCCACGGCGATCGTCATGGAAAACCCGGTCCCCCTGCGTATTCTCCCGCTCGTCGAGCAGGCTGCACAGGACATCGACTGACCCGAGGAGCGGCATGTGAACTTCTGGGAGTACGTGACCACCCGGCACCAGCAGCTCCTCACCGACGCGTTCCAGCACGTCAGCGCCGTCTTCCAGTGCATGGTCATCGCCACCCTGCTCGGCGTCCTGATCGGCGTGGTCAGCTACCGGAGCAGCTGGGGCGGGTCGTTGGCCATCACGTCCACGGCCATGATCCTCACCATTCCGTCGCTCGCCGCGATCGGTCTGCTGATCCCGCTGGTCGGCCTCGGGGTACCGCCCACCGTGATCATCCTGACGCTGTACGGGCTGCTGCCCATCGTCCGTAACTGCGTCGTCGGACTGCGTGGCGTCGACCCGTCCCTGGTCGACGCGGCGAAGGGCATCGGGATGTCGCGTACGGCGCGGCTGTGCCGGGTGGAGCTGCCGCTCGCCTGGCCGCCCATCCTCACCGGGATCCGGGTCTCCACCCAGATGCTGATGGGTATCGCCGCCATCGCCGCGTACGCCTCGGGGCCCGGTCTCGGGAACGAGATCTTCCGGGGTCTCGCCTCGCTGGGCAGCGCCAACGCGATCAACCAGGTCCTCGCGGGCACGCTCGGCATCGTCATCCTCGCCCTGCTCTTCGACGCCGGCTACGTACTGCTCGGACGACTCACCATCCCCAGGGGGATCCGTGTCTGAAACCGTCACCGGGCCGAAGGAGACTCCCGCGTCCCCCGCCGCGACCTCGGGGGCCACCATCCGGCTGGAGAACCTCACGAAGTCCTACCCCAACAGCCCCGCCCCGGCCGTCGACAACGTCTCCATGGACATCAAGGCCGGTGAGACCGTGATCCTGGTGGGGCCCTCCGGCTGCGGCAAGTCCACCACGCTGAAGATGATCAACAGACTGATCGAGCCGACGTCCGGGCGGATCAGGATCAACGACGAGGACGTCACCGACATGGACCCGGTGAAGCTGCGGCGCAAGATCGGCTACGCGATCCAGTCCTCCGGGCTCTTCCCGCACATGACGGTCGCGGAGAACATCGCCCTCGTGCCGAAGATGACCGGCTGGTCGAAGTCGGGGGTGAAGGACCGGGTCGAGGAGATGCTCGACCTGGTCGGTCTCGATCCGCGGGAGTTCCACGGGCGGTATCCGCGCCAGCTCTCCGGCGGCCAGCAGCAGCGGGTCGGCGTCGCACGGGCGCTGGCCGCGGATCCACCGGTGCTGCTGATGGACGAGCCGTTCGGCGCGGTCGACCCCATCACCCGTGACCACCTCCAGGACGAGCTGATCCGGCTCCAGCACGAGCTGCACAAGACGATCGTCTTCGTCACGCACGACTTCGACGAGGCGATCAAGCTGGGCGACCGGATCGCGGTGCTGCGGGAGCGTTCGCACATCGCGCAGTTCGACACCCCGGAGGCCATCCTCACCAACCCGACGGACGACTTCGTCTCCGGGTTCGTGGGTGCGGGCGCGGCACTGAAGCGGCTCAACCTCACCCGGGTACGCGATGTGGGCATCGCCGACTTCCCCACGGTGACCGTCGAGGACCCGCTCCAGTCGATCTTCGACAAGCTCCGGGACGGCCGGCACAACGAGCTTCTGATGCTGGACCGCAGGAACCGTCCGTACAAGTGGCTGCGGCGCGGCGACCTGATGCGGGCCAAGGGTTCGCTCGCCAGGGCCGGCCAGCTGGTGCACGACACGGTGACCCGGGACGCGACGCTGCACGACGCGCTGGAGGCGGTGCTGACCGACAGCGGAGGGCGGGTCGCCGTGACGGGGCGGCGCGGGGAGTTCATCGGCGTCGTCGACATGCACACCCTGATGAACTCCGTGCAGGAGCTGCTGGAGGCCGACCGGCTCACCGCGATGGAGCACCAGCACGATCTGGAGCACCTGCGGGTCCATCAGACCGAGCAGGAGCTGGAGGGAGGTGGCGGCGGGCTATGACCCCCAGTCATCAGGCACCCTCCACGCGACCGCCCGGGGAACACGATGTGCGGGGCCACTCCTTCCGCGACGAGGAGGCGGGGCCCCCTCGGGCGCCGTCCGGTCCGGCCCGCCGGATCACCTGGCGGAAGCTCGTGGTCGTACCCGCCGTCCTCGCGGTCGTCCTGGTCGCCACCTACTTCTGGATCTCCAACGTCGACCTCGACTCGATCGCCGAGAACTCGCTGGCCGGTGACACCGTCGAGGTCCGCTGGTGGCAGCACGTCAGGCTGACCGCGATCTCCACCTTCTGGGTGCTGATCATCGCCATCCCGCTCGGCATCGGGCTGACCCGGCGCGGCCTGAAGAGGGCCGCCCCCGGGGTCACGGCCCTCGCCAACATCGGACAGGCGACCCCCGCGATCGGGCTGCTGGCCCTGCTGGTCATCTGGCTGGGCATCGGGCCGTCGACGGCGATCATCGGAATGGTGATCTACGCGGTGCTGCCGGTGCTCTCCAACACCGTGGCGGGGCTGAACTCGATCGAGCCGACGCTCGTGGAGGCCGCCCGGGGCATCGGTATGTCCGCGATGGGCACGCTCGCCAAGGTCGAACTGCCGCTCGCCGTCCCGCTGATCCTGGCGGGTGTCCGCACGGCCCTGGTGCTCAACGTGGGCACGGCGACACTCGCCACCTTCGGGGGCGGCGGCGGACTCGGCGACCTGATCACCTCGGGGATCCAGACGCAGCGCATGCCCGTGCTGGTGCTCGGTTCCGTACTGACGGTGGTGCTGGCACTGCTCGTGGACTGGCTGGCCTCGCTGGTCGAACTGTGGCTGACGCCGCGCGGACTGGAGGAAGCGTGAGGGTACGTACGGGCCTGGCATCGGCGGCCACGCTCGCCCTCGTGCTCACGGGGTGCGGGCTGAAGAGCGGGTCGCCGCTGGTGGACGACGTGGTCCCGGGGTCGGTGGGGCAGGGGCAGCCGCTCCAGGGTGCCTCGCTGACGGTGACCTCGAAGAACTTCAGCGAGAACATCATCCTCGGAAACGTGATCGGACTGGTCTTCAAGGCGGCCGGCGCCGAGGTCCTGGACCGCACGAACCTCCCGGGGTCCATCAGCGCGCGTGAGGCGGTCGCCCAGGGGGAGGCCGACGCGCTGTACGACTACACGGGTACGGCCTGGATCACCTATCTGGGCCACGCCGAGCCGATCACCGACCCGCAGAAGCAGTGGAAGGCGGTCCGCGACGAGGACCTGGACAACGGGGTGACCTGGCTGCCGCCGGCCACCCTCGACAACACGTACGCCCTGGCCATCAGCAAGGAGAACAACGCCGAGTACCGCCTGAAGACCCTCTCCGACGTGGCCGCGCTCGCGAAGAAGGACCCCGGGGCCGTGACCGTCTGTGTGGAGAACGAGTTCGCGTCGCGCGACGACGGGCTGCCGGGCATGCAGAAGAAGTACGGGCTGAAGCTTCCGGCCGCGAACATCAAGAAGATGGACGCCGGGATCATCTACACCCAGGTGTCGAAGTCCGACTCCTGCCTGCTGGGCGAGGTGTACACCACGGACGGCCGGATCAAGGCGATGAACCTGGACGTGCTGGAGGACGACAGGCAGTTCTTCCCCAACTACAACGCCGCCCCCGCCATCCACACGGCGACCCTCGACAAGTATCCGGAGATCGCCACGATGCTGGCCCCGGTGACCGAGAAGCTGACGACCGAGCTCGCGCAGGAGCTCAACTCCAAGGTGGACGTGGACGGGCAGGACCCGCACGAGGTGGCGAAGGACTGGCTGCTGGAGGAGGGGTTCATCGAGGAGGGCTGAGCGGGACCGGTCCGAGCCACCGCAGAGCTTCCAAAGAAGTCGTTGCAAAAAACAGCTTGCAAAGTAATCTTTGCAAGCTTATGGTCGCGTCATGCCACCGAACGAGCCCGAAGACCGGCCCGCCCCGCCCTCGTACGCCGACGACCCGAAGATCCACCACGTCGACACCCGCACCCTGCGCGGTCTCGCGCACCCTCTGCGCATCCGGCTGCTGAACGCCCTCCGGGAGTTCGGTCCCGCCACCGCCTCTGGTCTGGCCGACCGGCTCGGCGAGTCCAGCGGCGCCACCAGCTACCACCTGCGCCAGCTGGCCGCGTACGGCTTCGTCGAGGACGACCCGGAGCGCGGCAAGGGGCGCGAGCGGTGGTGGAAGGCCGTCCACACGGGCACCGTCTTCCAGCGCACGGACAGCTTCCTGCAGCACCCGGACCCCGAGGTGCGCGGAGCCATCGGAGTCGTGCTCCACGAAGTGGCGACCACACACGCCCAGGAGCTGAACACCTGGCTCGGGACGATGCACGAATGGCCCCAGGAGTGGCGTCAGGCGTTCGACATGAGCGACTTCAAGCTGCGCCTCACCCCTGAACTCTCCCTGGAACTCGCGGAGAAGATGCAGGAGCTGGTGAACAGCTACCGGGGCCGCGTCCCCGAGGGCACCGAGGGGTCGGCCGTCGTCCGCACCCACCTGCACGTGTTCCCGCGTCCCACCGACTGAGGGGATCAACGTCATGCACAGCGATGTCCACCTTCTGCTCCACACCTGCCGTGCCGCCGAACTCCACCGCGAGGCGGCCGGGTTCACCCCCGTACGCCCCGGCTTCCGTCACCGTATGGGCTGGACGATGGTCGAGCTGGGCCTCCGCCTGGCCCAGAGCGCGCCACCCCCGGCACGTGCCGCGCGAACGGCCTGACGTGGACGGGGGGAAGCCGGCACCGGACCGTATCCCGCTCGCCGCCGTACTGGCGGCCAACTCGATATCCACAGCCGGCACCTCGCTCACGCTCATCGGCGTGCCGTGGTTCGTCCTCGACACCACGGGAAGCGCGGGCCGGGCCGGTGTCGTCGCCTTCTGCGCGACCCTGCCGATCGTCGTCGCCGCGCTGATCGGCGGGCCCGTCATCGACCGGATCGGCCGCCGCCGGGTCGCCGTCGCCTCGGACGCGGTCTGCGGCGCGGCCGTCGTCGCCATCCCGCTGCTGCACCACTCAGGAGCGCTCGAATTCTGGATGCTGTGCGCCCTGATGGCGCTGAACGGGCTGGCCCACACGCCCGGCAACACGGCGCGCTACGTCCTCGTACCCGATCTCGCCGAGCACGCGGGCACCACACTCGCCCGCGCCGCCAGCCTCTTCGACGCGGTGTCACGCGGGGCCCGCATGGTGGGCGCCGCGCTGGCCGGGGTGCTGATCGCCGTCGTAGGGGCAGAGACCGTACTCCTGCTGGACGCCGCCACGTTCGGTCTGTCCGCACTGCTGGTCGCGACCGGCGTCCGCGGGGTCCGGGCGGCCGAGCCCCGCAAGGCCGCGGCCCCGGTCTCGCTGCGCACCTACCGCGCCGAACTCCGCGAGGGTTACGCCTACTTGCTCGGCAACCGGCTGCTGCTCGCCGTGGTCGTCATGGTGATGGTCATGAACGGCACGGACCAGGGGTGGAACGCCGTCCTGCTGCCCGTGCACGCCGAGGGCGAGCTGGGCGGGGCGACCGATCTGGGTCTGCTCACCGCCCTGTTCGGCGCGGGCGGGCTGACCGGCGCGCTGCTGTACGGGGCGGTGGGGCACCGCTTCTCGCGACGGGCGGTGTTCTCGGTGTGCGTGGTGCTGTACGGGGCGCCGAGGTTCCTGGTCGCCGCGCTGACCGGGACGACGCTGCCGCTCGCGGTCACGATGGCGCTGGGCGGGGTCGCGGGCGGCATGCTCAACCCGATCCTGACGACGGTGACCTACGAGCGCGTCCCCGAGGAGCTGCGCAGCCGGGTGTCCGGGGCGCTCACCGCGGGCTGCGAGCTAGCCATGCCGGTGGGCGGCCTGGCCGCCGGCCTCCTGGTGGAGGGCATGGGCGCGTCGGGGGCGCTGCTGGCGATGGGCGGGGTGTACTTCCTGGCGACGCTGAGCCCGCTGGTGTTCCCCGCGTGGCGCGGCATGGAGGGTTCCCGGCCGCAGGTCAGCAGCTCGGAACCTCGTCTCCCTGATCCAGGGCCCGCAGCGAGGACACCGCGCTCTCCAGCGTCGTGACGGGGATCAGCCGCAGGCCCTCGGGGCGCTCCGCCTCCGCCTGCTTGCACTCGGCCTTCGGCACCAGGAAGACGGTCGCGCCGTCACGCCGCGCGGCCTGCGTCTTCAGGGAGACCCCGCCGACGGCGCCGACCGTGCCGCCGGCCTCGATCGTTCCCGTACCGGCGACCGTCCGGCCACCGGTCAGATCGCCGCCGGAGCCGTCACCGGCGAGTTTGTCGATGATGCCGAGCGAGAAGAACAGCCCGGCGCTGGGGCCTCCGACGTCGGCGAGGTTCAGGGTGACGTCCACCGAACCGGGGTCCCTGTCCAGGTAGTTCAGGGCCGCCTCGACCGCGACGTCCTGTGACTTCTCCATGTCCTGGAGATTGTGCTGCTCGATCTCCTTCTCGGAGCCCCCGGTGGGGTAGACGGAGTCGCGCGGCATGACCGCGCGGTCCGTCCTGAACCAGCTGTCGACCACGTCCGCGGCCGTGACGTCGGCGGTCGGCCCGGTCGCGATGATCGTCGTCATCAGCAGCTCGCCGTCCGTGGGAAGGGTCGGCGCGCCCTTGATCGTGATGACCGGCTTGCCCTGGTCGTCGCCCAGCACGTTCGCGGTCGTGCCGGGCTGCGCCAGGGTGAACGGCAGCGGCGCGAAGGCCGCCGTACCGAAGAGCGCGAGGACGGGCAGCGCACAGAGGGCGAGGGTGCGGGGGCGCGTGAGACGAGTGAGCACCCGCCCAATCTATCCGCCGCCGCACACCCCGGACGACTCCCCCGGCCCCGGGCCCGCGGGCCGGATCGGCGCGCCCGCGGCGGGGTCAGCGCAGCGCGTCCGCGACCTCCCGGGCCGCGTCGAGCACGCGGGGGCCGACCCGTTCGGGCACGGCGTCCGCGAGCATCACGACGCCCACGCTGCCCTCGACCCCGGACACCCCGACCAGCGGCGCCGCGGCACCGCAGGCACCGGCTTCGAGCTCGCCCTGGGTGAGGGTGTAGCCGGGATGGTCGGCGAGCGACTTCTGCCGGGCGGTGAGGATCGCCCGTCCTGCGGCGCCCCTGTCCAGTGCGTGCCGGAAGCCCGCCCGGTAGGCCACGTGGTAGTCGGTCCAGGTCGGTTCGACGACGGCGACGGCGAGTGCGTCCGCGCCGTCGACCAGGGTGAGGTGGGCGGTGGCCCCTATGTCCTCGGCCAGCGAGCGCAGTGCGGGCAGCGCCGCCTCCCTGACGAGCGGATGCACCTGACGGCCCAGGCGCAGCACGCCCAGGCCCACTCTGGCCCGGCCGCCCAGATCACGCCGGACGAGAGCGTGCTGTTCGAGAGTGGCGAGGAGTCGGTAGACCACCGTGCGGTTGACGCCGAGCTTGTTCGACAGCTCGGTGACGGTCAGGCCGTGGTCGGTATCGGCGAGCAGCTTGAGGACACGCAGTCCTCTGTCGAGCGTCTGGGAAGTCTCCGCGGTCACGACGCCCTCTCCCTCTTTGGTGAGCGGGGCGGATCTCTCTCCGGAGTGCCGACGCCGGACTCGACGGCGACGTACCGAGAGGCCGCCGACTGGCCATGGCACCGGCTGCGCACCGCGGCGACACTGCCACGGTGCGTTCATGTTTCGGGGACATTAGCGAGCGGGTCCGCTCAGCGGAAGACCTCGTCCAGAATCCGGTCCCCCTCCGGAACGCGACGACATAACCGCCGGTCAGCGCGGAACCGTCCGGAACGCGAACATCTACGCGCGTTCTAGTCGCGTGACTCGGCCGCGACGCTCCGTGCACCGGATGTGAACGGGTGTTAACTCACCGTAAATTAATGTGACGAAGTTTTCCGCGCAAGGGGTTCGCGCACGCCCTCACGAGCGCCGCACGCTCCGGGGGCGGCGGCGTGACCGGCCGGGCCTCGGAGAGCGGGCGCCGAGCACGGCGACGGGCCCGGTGCGGGGGACGCTCTCCCCCGCGCCGGGCCCGTCGCCCGGGGTCACCTCACCGCATCCGGGTGGCCCACTCCTGCACCTTCTTGATCCGGTCCTGGATCTGCCCGGCCGTCGCCTCGGCGCTCGGCGGCCCGCCGCACACCCGCCGCAGCTCGGTGTGGATCACGCCGTGCGGTTTGCCGCTCTGGTGCGTGTACGCCGACACCATCGTGTTGAGCTGCTTGCGCAACTCCAGCAGCTTCTTGTGCGTGACCACGGGCCGGTCCTCGGCCGCCTTCTCCAGGAGGTCGGCCTCCGCGGCCGGCTTCTGGCGGCTGTGCGCGATCTGCCGGGTCTGCCGCTTCTGGAGGAGCAGCTGCACCTGGTCGGGTTCGAGCAGCCCCGGGATGCCCAGGTAGTCCTGCTCCTCCTCGCTCCCCGGGTGCGCCTGCATGCCGAATTCGGCCCCGTCGTACAGCACCCGGTCGAAGACCGCGTCGGACTCCAGCGCCTCGAAGGGGAGCTGCTCCTCGGTCTCCTCGTCCTCGAGCTTCTCCGCGTCGGCGAGGAGCCGGTCCTCCTCGGCGAAGGGGTTCTCCTCGTCGCTGCCCTTCTTCGGCTTGTCGAGCACGTGGTCGCGCTCGACCTCCATCTCGTTCGCGAAGTCGAGCAGCATCGGGATCGTCGGCAGGAACACGGACGCGGTCTCGCCCCGACGCCTCGACCGCACGAAACGGCCGACGGCCTGGGCGAAGAAGAGCGGCGTCGAGATGGTCGTGGCGTACACCCCGACCGCGAGGCGCGGCACGTCGACGCCCTCCGACACCATGCGGACCGCGACCATCCAGCGCGACCCGTCCTGGCTGAACTGGTCGATCTTCTTCGACGCGGCCTTCTCGTCGGAGAGCACGACGGCGGGACGGTCGCCGGTGATCTTCTTCAGGATCTTGGCGTACTCGCGCGCCGACTCCTGGTCCGTCGCGATGACCAGTCCGCCCGCGTCGGGGATGCCCTTGCGCACCTCGCTCAGCCGCTTGTCGGCCGCGGCCAGCACGTTGGGGATCCAGTCACCGGTGGGCGAGAGCGCGGTGCGCCAGGCCTGCCCGATGGCGTCCCTGGTCATCGGCTCGCCGAGCCGCGCGGCGATCTCGTCGCCGGCCTTGGTGCGCCAGCGCATGTTGCCGCTGTAGCTGAGGAAGATCACGGGGCGGACGACGCCGTCCGCGAGCGCGTTCCCGTAGCCGTACGTGTAGTCGGCCGAGGAACGCCGGATGCCGTCGTTGCCCTCCTCGTACGCCACGAACGGGATCGGGTTCGTGTCCGAGCGGAACGGCGTACCGGTGAGCGCCAGCCGACGGGTCGCCGGGTCGAACGCTTCCTGGCAGGCCTCACCCCACGACTTCGAGTCACCGGCGTGGTGGATCTCGTCGAGGATCACGAGGGTCTTGCGCTGCTCGCAGCGGTTGCGGTGCAGCATCGGTCGCACGCCGACACCGGCGTACGTGATCGCGACCCCGTGGTAGTCCTTGCTCACGGGGCCGGCGCTGTACTCGGGGTCGAGCCTGATGCCTATGCGGGCCGCGGCCTCCGCCCACTGCTTCTTGAGGTGCTCGGTGGGCGCGACCACGGTGATCTGCTGCACCACGTGGTGGTGCAGCAGCCATGAGGCGAGGGTCAGCGCGAAGGTGGTCTTCCCTGCGCCGGGCGTCGCGACGGCGAGGAAGTCGCGCGGCTGCTCCTGGATGTACTTCTCCATGGCACCCTGCTGCCAGGCTCGCAGCTTCCCGGCCGTACCCCAGGGGGCGCGTCCGGGAAAGGCGGGTGAGAGGTGGTGGGAGGCGGTAGTAGTCACGGTCTCCGGTTCGGGGCACTCGGGTACGTGGGGTGCTGCCCGTACGGGCCGGGACGGACTCGTACGCGATACGACAACCGGGCCACCCTACCGGCGGGCGGGCCGGAACCCCGTACGAACCAGCCGTGACCCGGCGCCGCTGAGACCCGCTTCACAGGAGACGGCTACTTGGCGAACCCTGGCAGCCGTTCCGCGATCTTGGGCATGTCCAAAGCCCCTTGGCATACGTCCAGCACGAACCGCTCGGCCTCGTCCACGTCGAAGCCGGGGTCGAGCGGGTGCCCGTTCATGTGCAGGAAAACCCAGGTCGCGTACCAAGCAATGCGCTTGTTGCCGTCCACGAGCGCGCCCGCAGATTCAGACCAGCCATGAAAAAACGGTACCGCGCGGTACCAGGCGGCACTACGAGCTTTCCTTCACCCGCGTCGCCACCCACACCCCCACCAGGGCCACCGCCGCCATCGGCAGGAACACCGCCGTGAAAGCCCCCGGGTGCGATCCGGCGGCGCCGCTGCCCACCGCCCCGTGGGCCGCCGCCCCCACCGCGCCGCCGCCCAGCGCGGCGAACGCCGCTCCGCCGCCGGTGAGCAGCAGCACGTTGGACAGGCCGTCCGAGATCTGCAGCGCCGCGGAATTGCCACCCGCCTCCTGGGGGGCCGACAGCTTCAGCAGCAGCACGCTCGTCGAAGCGATCACCATGCCCATGCCGAAGCACCCGACGCCCCAGGCCGCGGCCAGCGTCCACACCGGCACCGACTCGATGAGCACAGCCGGCGCGGCCGCTATCGCCAGGGCCACCAGCACCATCCCGGCCACCATCAGCGACTCCCGGTGCTTCTCCAGGCGGGGCCGGGCCAGTACGTACGAGCCGAGGGCCCAGGTGAGGCCGCCCAGCGCGAGCGACAGGCCGGCCATCGTCGGGGACAGTCCGCGCTGGGTCACCAGCATCAGCGGTACGAAGGACTCGGCGGCGATGAACGAGCCGGCCGATATCCCGCGCAGCAGGATCACCGCGGGCAGCCCCCGGGCCGCCCGCACGGTCCCCCGGGGCAGCAGACCGCGCACGGCGGGCACGAGCAGCGCGGCACCGACGGTGGCAGGCAGCAGCGAGACCCACCGCAGCTCCTGCCCGGCGAACTGCAGGAGCCCGGCGCCCAGTGAGATGCCCAGGGCCAGCCGGACGCGCCGCCTGTCGAAGGGCTTCGCGGCCGACTCCGCGTCGGCGGGGCCTCCCGCCATCCGCCGGATCGCGGGCAGGGCCAGAGCGAGCGGCAGGAGGATGAGCACCGGGATGCCGACGAAGACCCAGCGCCACCCGAGGTGTTCGGTCACGGTCCCGGAGGCGAGCGGCCCGACGACGGACGGGACGACCCAGGCCGCCGAGAACGCGGCCATGATCGCGGGCCTGATCCGCTCCGGGTAGGCCCGCCCGATGACGACGTACAGCGCCACGATCACGAGCCCGCCGCCGATGCCCTGGACGGCCCGCCCCAGGATGAACATCCACATGCTGCCCGCCGTCCCGGACAGCAGCAGCCCCACCCCGAAGGCGCCGATCCCGGTGGCGAGCGGGGCGAGCGGCCCGCGCCGGTCGGCCCACTGCCCGGAGAGCACCATGGCGAAGAGGCTGGTCGTGAAGTACGCGGAGAACGCGAACGCGTACAGCGGGATGCCGTGCAGCTCACGGGCGGCGACCGGCATCGCGGTACCGACGGCGGTCGCCTCGAAGGCGATCAGCAGCACGACGGAGACGATGCCTATGCTGAGCGCCCGGTGGGTCCGCCCCAGCACGCCCTCCGCGGGGGTGTCGACGGCTATGTCCTCGACAGGGGCCGTGACCTCGGCGTCACGCGGTTCCAGGGCACTCATGGACCCAAGAGTAAGGGCCGTAATGCCGGATGAACCCTGTCGGTGGAGGGAGCCCGCATCGGACCTTGGTCGTAGGCCCGGACGGCCGAACGTGAACGCGGTGTGGCAGTCGCGTTGCAGGGCACCCGGCACCCTTGAGGGACCTCACGCCGGCCCGTACGGTCGACCACAGAACGACAAACACCTGACCGTGTGCCCGAGAGGCTCAGGGGCTCGACTGCAACTCGAGTTACACCGGTTCGATTCCGGTCACGGTCTCCAGCGGGAACACCCGAAAGGGTGAGGCCGCCCCCATGGCGCGGGGGCGGCCGTTCCTGTGCGCCGGGTGGTCCCGGCTGCCCCGCGTACGTCGGGTCCGGCGACCGCTTCCCCGCGGACAGCAGCCCTACTCCAGGTCCAGCGACGGCTGCGCGGTGAGCCCGCCGTCCCCTTCACAGGCCAACCGCTTCGCCACGGCCCGCGCCACGGAGTGCGCCACGGTGGCGTAGGCCTTCTTCAGCACCTCGGCGTCGTCGCCGGGCTCCGTCGGCATTCCCGTCCGCATCACGTTCATCTCGATGTGCACGGGCTCTGCGCCGTATTGATCAGCTTCTTGCTGCGGCAGGGGAACTCGACGTAGGCCTCGTCGTGTGAGGTCGCTCCTTGCCCGTGATCCAGCCGGGTGAACCCTGAGGGGAGATTGCCGTCCGCCCACCGGGCATCATCGGACAAGCGCCAGACGACGCGGAGTTCGTAACCGGCCTTCCCGACCGGGGTGTAGATGCGGCAGAGGTCGCCCTTGTTGCCAGAAGGCTCGGGAATGAACGCGGAGACGATGCCCGTCACCTCCTCGGCTGCGGCGGCCACCGTGTACCTCTCGGCGGATGCCTCGAACCGGGTCGATCCGGTGATGAGCTCCAGCGCCTTGCCCGCCTCGGCGGACACCGCGCCCCCGCACAGCCGCTCCGGGGGCACCGACTGCTCCCAAGCCTCTCTGACGTAGTCCCTCTTGTCCTCACCGCAGCCGACGGCGCCTGCGAGCAGCGAGGCGGCCGCTGCCAGGCCGGTGACAGCTCTAAGCATGGCTCTCAAGTCGTTCAGTCCATACGGGCCACGGACATCCATTCCGGAGAGTCCGTCCGGACGCGACCTCTCTACTTCGGACTGAGAACCGGGTCCTTGGGCAACCCGCCGTTGTTCTCGCAGTCGAGCGCCTTCACCAGCTTGAGCGAAACGGCATGCAGGATGGTCATGTTCAGGTTGCGGTACTCACGCGTGTCCGGTGCGTCGCTCTTGCCACGCCCGAAGCTGCCATGGATACGCAGCGGGTTTTTGTCCGAGTCCTTCAACTGGGGGGTGACACACTCGAAATAGAGGGCAGCCCCACTTCTTGCGACCTCGGATTGCTGGCCCATGGTGTAGAATTCCGCGCCTGCCGGAAGCCCCGGATCACCCACGTCGTGGGGCGCGTACATCGAGAACTTCACTCCGCCCGCCGGTTCGGTCGGCGTCGCCCCCTTCCGAACCAGCTCGCAGAGGTCGTCCCCCGCGGCCCAACTACGCCCGGACGCGTATCCGTCCTTGAGCGCCCGGACGACGTCCTCCACGCTTTTCGAATTCCTCCAGGCGAACAGCTTCCGGCCCGTCACGTCTTCGACCATCTTCGCCGTCGGACCCGCGAACAGACCGCCACACACCTCCTCGGCCCCGACGTACGCCTCGTGCTCCGCCTCCGCGTCGTCCGACGCGCATGCCACGCTCCCGGCACCCAAGGTCATCGCCAGGCCGACGGCCGTAAGCCATCGCCTCGCCCGCACACTCCGCACGGCATGCATCCCGAAGCCCTTCCCTGTCGTCATCAGCCGGTTTCCGGGGCGCTGCCCTGCTGGTTCTCGCGACTGTTGCCCTGCAGATAGCCGAGCGCAAGCGACTCGGTCATGTCCTGACGGAATCCCTTGTACTCGTCCCCGGACGCACGGCTCCTCAAGAAATCGTCCATCGGGGCCTCGGCCATGGACTCACCGGAGCGATAGATCCTGTTCCATTCCTCTATGGTCAGGTCCTCGGCCTTTTCCTTGCTCTTGTCCACGGAGTTGTCCGAGATGTCTCCGACGACCTGCCCGATGACCTGCTCCGCGGCACCACTGGCCGTGTCGGTGACCAACGGGATGAGCACCGCGGCCGTGCCCACCGCGGCCGTCGCCGGCAGGAAGGCTACACCGGCCGCGATCCCCGCCGCCGCGCCGAACTCCACCCAGCCCGAACGCTTGGCCACGGCCTTCTCGTAGTCCTCGTGCGTCTTCATGTTGTCGGCCTGGACCTGATCGGCCCGGGACTGGTCGAGCATGCCCTGCACCTCGGCACCGCGGAACACCACCGACCTGGAGCCTCCGGGATCGGGCTTCCCGTCGGCGCCTACCTGGGACTCCAGCGCACTCGCCGTGTACACCTGCTCGGCGGTGGACAGCGTGGCGTACGCGTCCGGGTGCTGGCCCATGACACTGAGGAACTGCCGTACGGCGTCGCGACCGTGGCCCTCCGACGTGTCGGAGAAGTCGAGGTGCCCCTCCAGGTTCTTGGTCGGCGCGAAGACGCTGTCCGCCCCGTTCTTGTCCAACGCCCAGTTGATGTCGTCGATGTACCCGGCCCCCATGGTGCCGAGACTGTCCGACATCGCCTCCTGCTGCTTGAGGAGCCCCGCGTCCTCGCCGTACTTCTCCATGACCTGACGCATGATCGCCGCGTTGTCCGCGTCCCGCACCACGCCCGCGTCGGGGTGACCGGCCGGATAGCCGAGCGTGGCCGCCTCCAGGGCATGGCCCAGGGCGTCCGGCATGTAGTTGAGGGACGCCTTGAGTTCCTTCTCGTCCAGCGAGTCGACGTCCCCGTAGGACTCCCACTTCTCGTTCCCGAAGAAGTCGAGGTAGTTGCCGATCGGCGTGTCGCCGTTCTTGCCCAGATCGGCCGTGGCGCCCTTGTTGACCGTTCCGTCCTCGTTGTACGCGGTCGGCGGGTCGTTGAAGAAGTGCTTCGCCGCGTCCGGGCTGTTGCCGAGCGCCTCCAGCATGGACACGGCCGGGTCGTAGCCGGAACCGTTCACGCCGGACGGGTTGAACGGGTTCTTGAACGGACTGTTCACCACCTTGTTCTCGGCGAACATGTACGGGTCCTTCTGGTGCAGCTGCGCCACGTGCTCGGCGATCGGGTTGAGGAACTTCGCGTCGTAGTTCCCGTACCGCATGATGCCGCCGAGCAGCTGGTAGCCGAACGGCCCGCCGTAGTCGTGCTTCGCCAGCGGGATGCGCTCCGTGCCGAGCTTACGCAGCTCCGGGCCCCATTCGGCGGTGAACGCCTTGTCCTGGGAGGCGGTGGCCAGGTTGAGGCCCAGGTTCTTCTGGAGCTCCTGGACGTCCTTGAGGCGCTCCTTGTCGGCCTTGCCGTACTGGTACGTGTCGGTCGAGAGCTGGCCGAAGAACGCGAGGGACTTCTCCGGGCCGAGCTTCTCGTAGAAGTTCTTGGAGAACTCGGGCGACTTGCTGTTGTCGTGGAGCAGTTCGTTGAGCGCCTGCAGCTCGGTGTGCGTGATGTCGCGGCCCTTGGCGGCCAGGGCGGCGGCACGCGCGGCCTCCTCCTGGTCCATCTTTGTGTACTTCGGGGCGCTGAAGTCCTTGCCCTCGGTGACGTTGGCCTCCAGGGAGTTCCTGAAGGACACGTCGGTGTCGTTGCAGTTGTCGACGATGAGGTCGATCTTCTTCTGCCAGGCCTGGATGTTCTCTTTCTGCTGACGCAGGAGATCGGGGTAGTCGGGGTCGTTGCGGCGCTGCTGCGGAGGAATGTCCTCCACGGGGTGCCTCGCCGTGACCTTGCCCTTGGCGTCGACGTGGATCCCGGCCGCGGGTCCTTCGTCGTCCCGGATGCCGATGAGGTCGTCCCTGGCCTTCTTGATGGCCGTGTGGGCTTCCTCGAGGATCTGCTTGACCCCCTTGGCCTCGGCGGCGGCGTCCTTGAACTCCTTGGCCGTCTTGCCTATGAAGGCCTTGGTGACGCCCGCGTTGACGCCCTCCCACTCGGCCTTGTCCGCCTTGACCTTCATTCCGTCGCCGGCGTCGTCGGCCAGCCGGTCCAGCTTCGTGACCATGTCCGCCCAGTCGTCGGCCGCGGTCTTCAGCTTCGCCACCGGGGCGTCGACGATGTCCTCGTACTCCAGCATTTCCGAATCCCCCGCGATTACTTCAGATAGTCGTTGAGCTTGGAGACGGAGATCAGATCGCCACCGATCTGCACATCGTCCTTCGCGTGGGCCGACGTGGTGTAGTCGAGGTGGTTCGAAATCTGCGCGCAGGCGTCGAGGAGCGTCTTCATGTGCGTGTTCCAGCGGTCATGAACCTTGAGCAGCGCGGAACCGCTGGAGAAGTTGCCGTTGGTCAGCGCGATCGCCGCGTCGAAGGTCGTGGGCCGGGCGTGGTCGCCGTCCTTGGACAGGCGGGTGCGCAGACCGTACGCGTCGTGCCCGATGGCCCCGAGATTGTCCTGGTTGACCGCCAGATCGGGGCTGCTGGGCGCACCATGACCGCCGTTGCCGTCATCGACACCGTTGAGCCGCATATCGACCCGTTGCGTCGACTCCGCCCGAAGCGCCGCCCACTCTGCGTCGAACGTCACGAATTCCCCCGTACTCGATCCCGGATGCCACCGAAGCCATCGACTTCGCCCTCAGTGACGCTCACGCTAGCGCTTCAGTTTCCGCTGATACAGGCGGGGAGGAGACGCGCTGCGGCCGCATCCGGATATAGCAGGATGACGGGCGTCTGGCGACAGGGCCCTCTGGCAGCCATGATCGGCCGGCACGATGCCGACGTACGGAGTGTGGTCCCCGCAGCGGCCCCCACGAAGCCGCCCGCTCAGGCCCGGCGCCGCTTTCTGACCGCACTGGGCACTGTCCGGCGGATCATGGACGGAGCCATAAGCGGACTGCCGCTGCTGAGACAGGACGTATCCGCAGTCGCCGTGGTGGCCGAAGCCCCTATCAACAGCAGCGCCAGCCCGGCCGCGAACGCCGTGCGCCGCCACTTGCTCCGCCGGCCGGTGGCGGACACACCTCTCCCAGGCCCCGGAAGGAACGCGTTTACGTAGTGGGGCCACCCTGGTGCGGGGGGCTGCCGTACGGAGCGTCAGGTCCGGGAGCGCCTGCCGGGGGCGAGTAGGGCGGGTACGGGGGCTGGGACTGCTGGTACGCGTAGGGCGGCTGGTAGGACGGCGCCGCCGGGACGGCCGCGTTACGGCGGCGGGAACGGATCACCGCGAGAGCCACCGCGACACCGACGAGCGCCGCTGCACCGATGCCGATCCCGGCCCAGAGAGCGGTGTTGCCGCTGTCGACGGAGGCCACTGCCGAGGTCTCCGGCTCGTTGCTCTTCTGGGAGCCCTCGGTCGCCTTGGACGGCTCCGAGGACGGCTCCTGGGACGCTGCGGCAGCGAGGTCCGGCAGGGGGTACTCGTCGGCGGGGCCGGGGGCACCGGGCTCGGTCAGCGCAGCTCCCGGGCGTACAGCGCCGTAGCCGATGTAGTCGTTGCGCTCGGCACCGCTCGTCGGACCGCCTGCTGTGTTCAGCATGACGCGCAGGACCTGATTGTTCGTCCAGTCGGGATACTTGGACCAGATCAGGGCTGCGGAGGCGGAGGCGATTGCTGTGGCGTCACTCGTTCCGTGCGACTTGCAGAGATCAGTCTCACTCGGGCAGGCATGGATCATCTCCTCGCCCGGTCCCGCGAGGTCCACTTGAGGGCCGAACTGCGATTCGTCCGTCTTCGCCAAGTCCTTACCGAGTGCCCCCACCCCCACGACGCCGGGGGTAGCTGCCGGATACCTGACGTCATTCAGGCGTTCGGCATTGTTACCGACGCTGGCAAAAATGAGCGAACCCTTCCCGAGGGCATACTTGACCGCGTCCGTGAGTTGTTGCGACCCTTCCTCGGTGCCCAACGAAATGTTGATGACCTTAGCGCCCTGATCGGCCGCATATCGGATGGCTACAGGCACCTGAGTATTGAACTGCTTGATGTCTGCCTTCAGGTTGGGGGCCTTGTCAGGAACCCGGACTGGAAGAATCTTCACTCCAGGAGCGAGCCCGAATGCGCCGTCTCCGCTGCGGCTCTTTCCCGTTCCTGCGATCAGGGCAGCCATACCGGTGCCATGGCCGTCGTAATCGGTCAGCTCGTCGCCCGATTCATCCGGGGCGAAGTCCTTGCCCTGAATGACTCGACCTTGAAGATCAGGGTTCGACGCGTCCACCCCTGAGTCGATGACGGCCACGGTGACGCCCTCTCCCGTGCTGTACCGCCACATCTCCTCGGCCTTCATGGCCGTCAGGTGCCACTGACTCGAACGAACGGATTCCGCGTGGGCAGGGTTGGCACCCACCAGCAGCAGGGCCCCTGCGATGGAAGCGACGGTTCCACGACGGGTGGCCGCTGCACTGCTGGTACGCATCCAATTCCCTTTGCCTATGTCCTGCTGCTCAGTCGATCACTGGCGGGACGACGCGTCGGCCGCCCTGCTGCCACGTTGCCTCGTCCTCGACGAGGTAGTCCGGCCGCTCCCCCTCGTCACGGCGCGGGTCACGGGCTCGCTGGGGAGAACCCGCTCCTCCTCGCCCTGCCTGGGCGGCCACACGACTGCCGTCACCCGCTGCCGCGCCCCGCACCAGTCCTGTGCCTCCGGGCGTGAACGGACGGCCGGTCGTACGTCCTGGCTGCTGTGGACGGCCGCCCACCAGGCCGCCGGTCTCACCCGCGAGCCGACGTCCACCGGTGATTCCGCTCTGGCCGCCTCCCCCGACTCCGCCCATGCCACCGCCGTGCCCCATCGTTCCGCGACCGGCTTGAGCGCCGTCACCGCCGATCACCGTGCCGCGGGGAAGAGCTCCTACAGGGCGCCCCGGACTCTGGGCAACAGGGCGGCCACCGACGATTCCGCCGTCGCGGGTCGGTCGGCCGATGGGATTCGCGCCCAGGCTTCCAGCGCCGGTGGGCATCGGTGGACGAGTAACACCTGCTCGGCCACCGGAATTTACCGAAGGCGGCACCGGTCCACCGCCGATACCGGGCGGCAACGCGACAGGTGTCGTGAAGGGTCCACCTTCCGGCTTACCCGGCGCCGTCACCCCCGGCTGTGAAATCGGCGCGGGAGCAGACGCTTGCGGCAGAGTGCCCACGCCATCAAGTTCCATGTGTACGGGGGTTTCCGGCCGCGTTACCGTGTGGATCGCCAGCGGTTCCCGGATCGAGCCCGACGTTCCAGGACCGGACACCGACGTGGATACAGCGTGTACGGCCTCCCCACCGCCGAAGACTCCACCGCTCCGCCCCGTCCCGGCAGAATCGCCTGAAGGTCCCCATGTTTCTCCTGCGCCGTCGCCGTCGCCCCGCTCCGGCGCAATCGCCTGCGGCGGCGGGGGGAATTCCGGCCTTTCCAGTGTGCCGAGCACTTGCTTCGACTGGTCGTACGCCTCGGCAAGCCTCTTCATCTGGCTCGCTGCTGCGAGTCTCTGAGTTTGCAGCTCCGGACCCAGCTTCTCCACGAGCGCCGAGGAGTCCGGATCGTTCCGGGCCTTGAGCGCCGCTTCGTAGTTGGCCGTGTCTCCGACGTCAGGGCGGGGCGTCGCCGCCTTGGCCAGGACAATCGCCTCCGCAGCGAGACTCAGCTGCTCCGCAGCGCCTTTGCTGTACTCCCCAAGACGCCGGGTCTCGTTGGCCAGGTCCGCACTCCAGGCACGGAAAGAGAACGCGCCCTCGCCCTCCCACTTCACCCACTGCGGGCGAATCTTCAGCTCGACGGCGATCTTCTCGATCTCCGCCCCGACGTGCGCCAAGCGGTCAGCCACGGTCTGCACAGCCGAGCTGTTCGCCTGGTCGAGCCACGCGATCATCTGCTTGTGCGACATCCCTTCAAAAGATGTCAAGGATGCCCCGGACGTCTCGGGTGCCTCAGCCATCCCACTCCCCCGTCTCTTCCAGTGTCATGCCAATGATCACTGCCCCCACGAATACCCGTCGGAATTGGTGGTGTCGCCTGACTTCGACTCGACCGGCTGCTCGGCGCCGCCCTTGCCGCCCTCCGGCTGCGGGTCGTACTCGCCCTGGTAGTGCTCCTGCGCGCCCTCGCGGATCGTCAGCATGCGCTCACGGATGTCGTCGTCCAGGTTCTCGTAGCCCTTGTGCGACGCGAGGACCGCGATGCTCATGCCCTCCATCGAGTCGGACAGCAGCTTCGAGAAGGTTTCGAGCTCCGTGACGACCTTCTTGTACGAGGAGAAAAGCCCCGTGGCCTCTGCCCACCCAGGGTCCCCGAACTGGGTCTCGCCGATGGAGACTTCGTTCAGCTTCCTCGCATCCGCCGGGGACGCCTTGAGGTCCTCCAGCAGTTCGTCGATGCGGTTGCGGAACTTCGTGAACGACTCGAGTTCGGTGACCAGATCGCCCACGGCGTCCTGCGCCACGGCGATGATCCCGCCGAACGGCCATCCCGGAGCCGGCCCCGATCCTGACCCTGCGTCGCTCGCCACAGCAACCTCCCCGTATGCAGCTGGCTACAGCTAAGGGCATCACTGTAGCCAGCGCCGGTGACACCCCGCATCCCCGGGTTGCACGTGCAATGTGGATCACACCAGGGGCTCGGCGCTCAGGACTTGGGGGTGACGACCGCCGCCTGAGGGCGGATCGGGAGGCGGTTGACCGGGCGGCCCGTGGCCGCGCGGACTGCCGAGGCCACCGCCGCGGGGGACGTCACCACCGGGACCGCGGAGGCGGGTTTGGCGCCGAAGGGGGCCACCACGTCGCGTTCCTCGATCAGTTTGACGATGCGAATGTCCGGAGCGTCCAAGGACGTCGGAAGTGCGTAACCGGTGAGGTCGGGATGCCGGATCAGACCCCGGGCAGTGCGGAGGTTCTCCGTGAGGGCCGCGCCGATTCCCTGCGTGACGCCCGCCTCGATGCGGGTCGCCAGCTGGGCGGGGTTGAGGATGCGGCCGACGTCCTGGGCGACCGCCATCTCGACCACGCGGATCGAGCCGAGCTCGATGTCGACGTCGACCACCGCGCGGACCGCGCAGAAGGCCAGGCCGACGAACGCGTCTCCCTGGCCGGACTCGTCCAGGGGTTCGGTCGGGTGGGGGCGGCACTGGGCCGTGGCCCAGAGTTCCTTGCCTTCCATGGCCTCCATGACCGTCGTGGACAGCACCCCGTCGTACGAGGTGATCTTGCCGTCGGCGATCTGGAGGAGCTCCGTGGACATGCCGAACTTGTGGGCCAGCGGCTGGAGGAGCTGGGTGCGGACCATCTTGGCCGCGCGTTCCACCGCGCCGCCGGAGACCCAGGTGTGACGGCCGTGGGTCGCCGGGCCCGCGGGGGGCTGGTCGGTGTCCACCGCCGCCACGTGGACCTCTTCGATGCCCAGGATCTCCTGGACGATCTGCCGGGCGAGGGTGCTGAAGCCCTGGCCGGTCTCCACGGCCGCGCAGATGACCGTGGCGACACCGTCGTGGACCCGGACCGTGGCGGTGGAGACCTCGTCCGTGCCCTCGGCCCCGAGCATGTGGACCATGCCCAGCGCGTAGCCGACACCCCGGCGTACGGCTCCGGGCTCACCGGCGCCCTCCGGGCCCCCCGGCAGCAGCCAGTCGTCCTCGGGGGCGTCCTTGGGAAGCGTGGGGAGCGGGTGGTCGCGGACCTCGCGGAGCAGTTCCGCGACCGGGGCCGGGCAGGTCACCGTCTGGCTGGTGGGGAGTATGTCGCCGGTGGAGAGGGCGTTACGGAGACGGATCTCGGCCGCGTCGATGCCCAGCTTCGCCGCCAGCTTGTCCATCTGGCCCTCGTAGGCCGCGCACACCTGCATCGCGCCCTCGCCGCGCACGTGTCCGGAGGGCGGGTTGTTCGTACGGACCGCCCAGCCCTCGATGAAGGCGTGCGGGACGACGTACGGGCCGCAGGCGAAGGCCACCGCGGCGGCCAGGGATTCGGACGAGGAGTCGGCGTACGCGCCCGCGTCGAGGAGGATCTGGGCCTCGACCTTGACCAGTCTGCCCTCGGCGTCGGCGTGGTGGCGGTAGCGCAGCAGGGTGGGGTGGCGGTGGGCGTGGCCGAGGAAGGACTCCTCGCGCGTGGCCGCCAGTTTGACCGGGCAGCCGGTGCGCAGGGCGAGGAGGCCGAGCGGGATCTGGAAGCCGGGGTCCTCACGGTCGCCGGTCGCTCCCGGGACGCCCGTCACGACGACCTTGACCCGGTCGGGGTCCAGGCCGAAGCAGGCGGCGGCGAGGTCGCGGTCGGTGTGCGGGTCCGTGGACGCCGTGTAGAGCTCGACGCCGCCGTCGGGGCGGGGCACGGCGAGGCCGGCCTCGGCTCCGATCGGGGCGGGGTCCTGGCGGCCGATGCGGTACAGGCCCTCGACGATGACCTCGCCGACGGTGTCCGGGTCGCCGAAGCGCAGCGGGATGTGGCGGATGAGGTTGCCGTCGGGGTGGAGCGGTTCGGCCGCGAAGGCCTTCTCCGGGTCGGTGACGGGTTCGAGTACCTCGTACTCGACGGCGACCGCGGCGGCGGCCAGGCGTGCGGTGTCGGGGTGGTCCGCTGCGACGGCCGCGATGGCCTCGCCGTGGTGCCGGACCAGGTCGGAGGCGAAGACGGGGCGGTCGACGACGCTCCGGCCGTACGCGCTGTCCCCGGGGACGTCCGCGTGCGTGACGACCGCGCGCACACCGGGCATCTCCAGGGCTGCGGACGTGTCGATCGACAGGATGCGCGCGTGCGGGTGCGGGGAACGCAGCATCGCGGCCCACAGCAGGCCCTCGGCCCAGAGATCGGCCGCGTACGGGAACGTGCCCTCGGTCTTCGCGCGGGCGTCGGCCGGCGGGAGCGAGGCACCCAGGCCGAGCGAGGGAAGCTCCTGGTCCGGGCCCGTGCCCTCGGGCTGCGGTGCGGTCCGGGTGGTGCTGGTCGCGGTGGCTGCGTCGTTGGTCACGCCGCCTCCTTGTCGTTCGCCCCGCCGCGGGAGCGGCTGTTGGTGGTGGTGTGGGTGACCGGTGCTGCGGGAGACGCGGGGTTCACCGGGGGTCTCCCTCGTGCGCGTGCGGCTGGACGCTGCCCGCGCCGGGCGCGGCCTGATGCGGGATGCGTGGTTCCTCGTCGTCCGTGCCGGCCGCTTCCCGGCCGGCGACGACCTCGCGTACGGCGTCGAGCACGCCCCGGTAGCCGGAACAGCGGCAGAGGTTGCCGCACAGGGCCTGGCGCGTCTCCAGCTCGCTGGGGGCGTGGTTGCCCTCCAGGAGGTCGTGGACGGTCATGGCCATCCCGGGGATGCAGAAGCCGCACTGGACGGCACCGCAGCGGGCCAGGGCCCGCTGGACGTCGGACGGTTCGCCGTCCACCGCGAGGCCCTCGACCGTACGGACCTCGCTGCCCGCCGTGGTGGCCGCGGGAACCAGGCAGGAGGCCACGAGGCGGCCGTCGACCTGGACGTTGCAGGCACCGCACTCGCCCTGCGAGCAGCCGTCCTTCGCGCCGGCGAGGCCGAGGCGCTCCCGGAGCACGTACAGCAGCGACTCGCCGATCCAGGCGTCGGTGACGGGACGGTCCGCGCCGTTCACGTGCAGGACGTACGAGGCGGCGGGGTGCTCGCTGGGCCTGTCCGGCGCGCCCACGGGGGCGGGGTCCGGACCTGCGGGTGTGGCGTGTGCCGGTGCGTCGTCGGGTGCCTCGGGTACCTCGGGTGCGTCACCAGCCGTGGCGGTCTCGAGCAGCCCCTCTTCGGGGGCGGCCGGGGTGCCGGGCGCGTCCTGTACGTCCTCCGACGGCTCGGGCGCGAACGGGGTCTCGGCGGACGCCTCCTCCCCGGGGGCCTCCTCCGGTGCGTCGGGCTCGTCCGGGACCCCGGACAGGCCCCCGGACGGGGCCTCCGACGAGGGCTCGGGCCCGGCCGCCGGTTCGGGCAGCGGCGGCAGTTGCGGCTCCGGCGACGGCTCCGGAGCGGACGCCTCCGGTGCGGGCGCCTCCGGTGCGGGCGCCTCCGGTGCGGGCGCCTCCGGGAGTGCCTGCTCCTGGGTGGCCCACGGTGCCGGTGCGCCTCCCGGGAGGGTGGCCGGGGGCGTCTCCGCGTACCACTGGGACGCCAGGGACGAGGCCGCGAACTCCCCGGACTCGTCCGGGAGGT
Source organism: Streptomyces sp. NPDC058637 (assembly GCF_042717325.1). Classification (NCBI taxonomy): domain Bacteria; kingdom Bacillati; phylum Actinomycetota; class Actinomycetes; order Kitasatosporales; family Streptomycetaceae; genus Streptomyces; species Streptomyces sp. NPDC058637. The sequence continues at coordinate 80,568 of NZ_JBHXRD010000021.1, forward strand.
CGCCGTTCGCCACCGGGATCGTCCACCGGCCGGTGTGCCCCACGGGCTCGGCGGAAGCGGAAGCCGAAGGCGCAGCCGGTACGTGTCCGGGCGCGTGCGGATGCGGGTGCGCCGGGTCGTCGGGCCCGGCGGCGGGCACGGTCTCGGTGAAGTTCCACTGGGCCGTCGTCGACGAGGTCTGCTCGTACTGCGACGTCGAGGGGTACGTCTGCGGGTACTGCTGCCCGTACGGCTCCTGCTGGTTCGGGTCCGGCCAGTGCACCGCGTCGGGCGCGGTCTCCGCGCGGGCGGCCCGCTCCTGCTGGCTCTGCGTCTGCACGACCCAGCTGCCCGTCGCCGCGGGGTCGAGCCCCGCGGCCGGGGTCAGCGGAAGGATCATCGGCGGTACGTAGCCCTGGCCGGGGGCGGCCAGCGGGTCGTTGCCGAGGTTGGCGAGGTCCTCCGGGTCCAGGTGGACGAAGGCGGTCGCCTCCGCGTCGTACTCACCGCTCTGCGGAGTGGGCTGCCAGCCGCCGTACGGATCGGGCTGCCCGTGCCGCCGGTCGGGATTCTCTTCATTGCTCACGACAGTGCCCTCCCCAGCGCGCGTCGGGCGAGCGCGGCGACCGTGCGCCGCAGGTGGAGTACGGCGGGGGGCAGCGGTGGCGCCTCTCCCCCGTCGTCGGGTGCCTGGTCCGGGATGCAGGCCGCGGCGACGTATTCGCCGAATGCGGCCAGCGCGTCGGGGGCCAGGCCCCGTTCGCCGTCCCAGTCGATCAGGGAGGCGATCCAGCGTTCCGCCTCCAGGGGCCGCAGCGGCATCGGGGCGATCGCGCCCACCGCGCAGCGCACCCCGCGCCGCGCCGGGTCCAGGACGATCGCCACGGAGGCGGTGGCGCGGCCCGGGCCGGTGCGGCCGGTCGCCTTGAGGAACACCTGGGGCGCGTGCAGCAGGGGTACGCGCACGAAACCGATCAGCTCGGCGGGCCCCAGCATCTCGCGGCCCGCGAGGAGGTGCGAGACCGGGATCTCGCGGCGTGAACCGCCCGTACCCGCGATGACCAGCTCGGCCTCCAGGGCCGCCAGCACCGGCAGGGCGTCGCCGGTCGGGGCCGCGGTGGCGATGTTGCCGCCGAGCGTTCCGGCGTTGCGGATCTGGGGCGGGCCCGCGGCGCGCGCGGAGGCGGCCAGCGCGGGGATGAGGGCGGCGAAGTCGGGCCGCCCCATGCGTGCGTGGGTGAGGCCGGCGCCGAGCAGGGCGTGGCCGTCCTGGTAGTGCCAGCCGCGCAGCTCGCTGATCCGGCTCAGCCCGACCAGCCCCGAGGGGCGCAACAGGCCCTTGTTGACGGCTGCCATGAGGTCCGTGCCCCCGGCCACAGGAACGGCGGCAGGCATGGCTCCGAGAGCCGCCACGGCCTCGTCGAGCGAGGCCGGCAGCGTCACCGACTGCGTCGCCTGCGGTGCGTGCGTGGTCAACCCAGTTGCCCCTTCCCGGTGTCCCGGCAGTCCCGCCTGTCCGCCGTACGGTACGTGCTCACGGCCGGGACGTGGCAACTCTGGCACATCTTCCGGGCGGACCGACGCGAGGGTCCACGAAGGACACTTCTGTCCCCAGCCAGGGGATAAGTCGCCTTTCACCTGGCTTCCGCCCGGCGCACGAATTGCCACCCTTCAGCGAGTTCGTACGACTTATTCGTTGGCGCGCCGCACGGTCCGGGTCCGGGCCGGACGTGCGGTCCGGGCGGAGGCGGACGGCCCGTCCGGGCGGAAGCCCACGGCCCGTGCAGGCGGGTGCAGGCAGAAGCCCATGACCCGTGCAGGCGGGTGCACAGGGCCGGCCCGGGCTCAGACCCGCGGGGGCGGTCCCTCGATCGGGCGACCCAGGACCCCGGGCCGGCGTTGCCACGGCAGCGGGCCGCCGGCCGGCCGGTAGGCGACCCCCAGGGCGTCGAGCCGGTCGTAGTGCGTGCCCATGCGGCGTTCGAAGTCGGCGAAGTCCCGCTCGCCGGGGGCCGGGAGCGCGGACCAGGCGACCTCGGCGAACGCCGCGAGCCGGGGGAAGACCTGGTAGTCGACGCGGGCCCGGTTCTGCATGACCTCGGTCCAGACGTTGGCCTGGGTGCCGATGATGTGGCCGGCCGCCTCCTCGGACAGGCCCGGGGGTACGGGTTCGAAGCGGTAGACGTCCTCCAGGGTCCGGACGAATCCGATGGGCATCGGCTCGTCGGGGCCGCCGTCCTGACGGTGGTCCAGGTACACCTGCTGCTCGGGGCACATCACGACGTCGTGCCCGGCCTCGGCGGCGGTGACGCCGCCCGCGTAACCCCGCCACGAGGACACCGCGGCCCCCTCGGGGAGGCCGCCTTCGAGGATCTCGTCCCAGCCGATGAGGCGGCGCCCCCGGGCGGTGAGCCAGCGGTCGAAGTGCCGGATGAACCAGGACTGGAGCGCGTCCTCGTCGGGCAGGCCGAGTTCGGCCATCCGGGCCTGCGCCGCCGGCGACTCCTTCCACTGGTCCTTGAGGCATTCGTCGCCACCGATATGGATGAACGGCGAGGTGGCCGCTGGAAAGAGGTCGAGCACCTCCTCGAAGACGCCTTCGAAGAAGCGCAGGGTGCTGTCGGTGGGGGCGAGTACGTTCGGGTTGATGCCCCAGGTGTCCCAGACGGAAAGCGCGGAGGTGTCGATGACGTCGGTGTTGCCGAGTTCCGGATATGCGCTGATGGCCGCCTGCGAGTGTCCCGGGATGTCGATTTCGGGGACGACCCGGATATGCCGCTCGGCCGCGTACGCGACGATTTCGCGGATGTCGTCCTGCGTGTAGAAACCGCCGTGCGGGGTCTCGTCCCACAGTTCGGAGGCGCGATGGCCGTGTTTGGTCCGGGCCCGCCAGGCACCGGTCTCCGTGAGCCGGGGATGGCGTTTGATCTCGATGCGCCAGCCCTGGTCGTCGGTGAGGTGGAAGTGGAAGACGTTCAGCTTGTGTGCGGCGAGGAGGTCGAGGTAGCGCAGGACGTCGTCCTTGGGCATGAAATGCCGTGCCACGTCGAGCATCAGGCCGCGCCAGGGAAAGCGGGGCCGGTCCTCGATCTCCGTGGCCGGGACGCCCCTGCCCGTACCGGCGCCGACGGGTGCGCGGCGGAACGCCTCGGGTCCCAGGAGCTGACGGAGGGTCTGCGCCCCCCAGAACACACCGGCGGCGCTCCCTCCGGTGATGCGTACGCCGGAGCCGGGCGTCACGGACAGCCGGTATCCCTCGGGCTCCAGGGTTGCGTCGACGCGCAGCTCGACGGTGTTCCCCGCCCCGTCCGCCGGGGTGCCCGGGGCGAGGGGCAGGCCGAAGGCGGCGCCGAGGGTGGCGCGCAGCCAGCGCTCCGTGCCCTCGGTGCCGGCCTGTGCCCCGAGGGTGGTGGACGGGTCCAGGAGGAATCCGCGCCCCCCTCCGCCCTCGGTGCGTACGGGGGCGGGAATCAGGTTGTCCACGTCAGTCCTTCACCGCTCCGCCCAGCCCGGAGACCAGACGGCGCTGTACGAGTACGAAGAAGACCAGGACGGGCACGGTCATCACCGTCGAGGCCGCCATGATTCCTCCCCAGTCGTTCTCGTCGGGTTTGAAGAAGACCAGAAGCGCCATGGGGAGCGTCGACTGGGAGGTGTCGCTGATGATGAACGACTTCGCGAACAGGAAGTCGTTCCAGGTGGAGATGAACGAGAAGACGCTCGTCGCCACGAGCCCGGGGAAGACGAGCGGGAAGAGGATCTGCCACAGGAAGCGGGTGCGGCTCGCCCCGTCGATGTAGGCGGCCTCCTCCAGCGCTTCCGGGACGGCCCTGACGAATCCGCGCAGCATCCAGATCGCGAAAGGCAGCGAGAAGGCGAGATGCGGCAGGATCAGCGCGCCCAGGGTGTTCAGCTGGCCGAAGTCCCGCATCAGGAAGAACAGCGGAATGGTCAGCGCCTCCACCGGCACCATCTGCGCGACCAGGAACATGATCAGCAGGGTCGTGCGGAACTTGAAGCGGAATCTCGTCACGGCCGTCGCGGCGAGGAAGGCGATCAGCGCGGACGCGATGACGACCGTGCCGGCGACGAGCAGGCTGTTGAGGAAGTACCGGCCGAACTCCTGCTGTTCGAAGACCCGGCGGAACGAGTCGAGGGACGGGGCCAGCGTCCAGGGCCGGGCCTCGGTGGACTGGATCTCGCCCGCCGGCTTGAACGCGGAGAGCACCATCCAGTACAGCGGGAAGGCGACCGCGGCGGCGATCACGAGGGCGGTCGCCTCCGCCGCCAGCCTGCCGGGCCTGCGGATGCGCGAGCGTCTCGTCGTCGTGCTCACAGTTCCTCCCCCTGGCGCCGCACCAGGCGCAGATAGACCAGCGTCACGGCCAGCAGGATCACCAGCATCACGACGCCGATCGCCGATCCGAGGCTGTACTGCGAGGACGCGAACGCCTTCTGGTACGCGTACACGTTGAGCACCAGGTTCTGGCCGGCGATGCCGCCGCCGTTGGTCATGACGTAGATCTGGGTGAACACCTTGAAGTCCCAGATGATCGACTGGATGGTCACGACGACGAGGATCGGCCGCAGCATCGGCGCCATGACCGAGCGCCAGATGCGCCACTGCGAGGCACCGTCCAGCGAGGCCGCCTCCAGCACCTCGGTGGGGATCGCGCGGATGCCCGCGTACACGGTCACCATCACGAACGGGAACGAGCACCAGAGCACTTCGAGGAGCACCAGGGCGAAGGCGCTGTAGCGCCCGTACGTCCAGGAGAAGTCGCCCAGCCCGAGCACCTTGTTGACCGGTCCGAAGTCCGGGTCGAAGAGGAACACCCAGACGGTGGAGCCGGTGATCGCCGGGGTCGCCCAGGCGCCCAGCGCGGCCATCATGAGCGCGAGCCGGGGCAGCGCCCGGACGCGGGTCAGCAGGACGGCCAGGGCGCAGCCGACGAACAGGGTGGCGAGCACGCAGGCCGTGGCGAAGAGCACGGTCGCGAGGAGGACCTGCCAGAACTGGCTGTCGCCGAAGAGGGTCGCGTAGTTGCCGAAGCCCACGAACGTGGTCGGTTCGCCGCCGCTGACCTGGGCCTGGGTGTACTCCAGGAAGGAGATGAGGCCCAACTGGTAGATCGGGTAGACCAGGAGTCCGCCGAGCAGGACCAGCGCGGGCAGCAAATACAGCCAGGGGGTCCAGCCGGAGCGCAGCGCCGGGGACGCCGGGCGGCGCCGGGGCGGGCGGGCCGGCGGGCCGCCCGCCCCGGACTTCTCGGGGGCCTTGTGAGCCATCGTGTCCGCGGTCATCGTCAGCTCGCGTCGGCGAACGCCGCGTCCATCTTCTTCGCCGCGTCGTCGGAGGCGGCCGCCACGTCCTTACGGCCGCTGACGATCTCCTGGAACATCGTCGGCAGGACCAGCGAGGCGTCGATCTGGCCCCAGGCCGGGGAGGCGGGGACGAACTTGGCGCCCGCGCCGAGCGTGTCGACGAACGGCCCGACGAACGGCTCCTTCTCCGCGACCGTGGCCCGCACGTCCGTGTAGGTCGGCAGGAAGCCCATCGCGTCGAACATCTTCGCCTGCGTCTTCTTGCCGGTCAGCGACTTCATCAGGTCGACGGCGAGGGTGCGGTGCGAACTGCTCCTGAGCAAGCCGATGTTGTTGCCTCCCGCGAACGCGGGCGCGATGGATCCCTTCTCCACGCCGGGCAGCGGGACGACCGCGTACTTGCCCTTCACGCTGCCCGCCTCGACGGCCGCGTGGCTGAAGTCGCCGCCGATCGCCATGGCCGCCTTGCCGGACGCGAAGGCGGTGACGGTCGCGTTGCCGCCCATGGCCGCGCACTTGGCGGCGGGGCAGTTGTCGTCGCCGAAGAGCGAGGTGTAGGCCTCGATGCCCTTGCGGGCCTTGTCGCTGTTGATGGCCGACTCGTAGCTCACACCGGTCTCGTCGGCCAGTTCGCCGCCGTGCGCCCAGATGAACGGCATCGCGCCGTAGGTGTAGGCGCCGCCGACCGCGAGGCCGTACAGCTCGGGCTTCTCCCCGTGGACCTTCTTGGCGGTGGAGATGAGCTCGGCCTGGGACTTGGGGGGTTCCATGCCGAGGTCGTCGAAGACGTCGGTGCGGTAGTAGAGCGCCCGTACGCCGACGAAGAGCGGCGCCCCGTACACCTGGCCGCCGACGGTCACGGACTGCCTGGCGGTCGGGTCGGTGTCCTTGGCCTCGTCCCAGGCCGCGAACTCCTCGCTCACGTCGGCGAGTCCGCCGTCCTTCACGTAGCCGGCCGTGTCGGTGTTGCCGTACTCGATGAGGTCGGGGGCGCTCTTCGGGTCGTTGAAGGCCGCCTTGATGCGCTGGGCGCGGGTGTCGACCGGTATGTACTCGACCTCGACCTCCGCTCCCTCGTGGGACTTCTCGAAGTCGGCGACGGCCGCGTCGACGACCTTCTCCTTGGGCTTGTTGCCGACTTCCTGGAAGAGCCACACGCGGAGCGTGCCGCTCTTCTCGTCCCCCTCGGCGCCGGTGTCGGAGGTCTGCGGTGCACAGGCGGTGGCCGTGAGGCCCGCCAGCACCATCGCGGCAGCCGGGGCGGCAATTCGGGCAGAAAGCTTCATCCGGAACCCTTACCGATCAGTCGTTGCATTCTGCGCAACGCACGTTTCGTTCTGCACAACTGGCAGGAGAGTAAGGGCGCACCACCACCCGGACAAGTGGTCTCAACCACTCTGTGACCACCGGACGCACCCCGTGCAACGCGCCGCGCGTCCCGCCGACCGCTCCGCCCCGGGGTGCGCGAGAGGCCGCCCGGGCATACGAAAAGGCCCCCGGGGCGCGCATCACCGCGCGCCCCGGGGGCCGAGGCCCCGAAGGGCCTGAGGAAGGTGGGCCGGGACTACTTCTTGCCGCTGTCCTTGCCGCCCTTGCCCTTGTCCTTGTCGCCGCCGGCGCCCATGGACTCGTAGATCTCCTTGCACATCGGACAGACCGGGTACTTCTTGGGGTCGCGCCCCGGGACCCAGACCTTGCCGCACAGTGCCACCACGGGAGTGCCCTCCAGGGCGCTCGCCATGATCTTGTCCTTCTGGACGTAATGGGCGTAGCGCTCGTGGTCGCCGTCGCCGTTCGACACCTGCGGCGCCGGCTCTACGAGGGTCCCCGTACCTGCCCCGCGCTCGGGCTCAAGAGTGCTCATAACTGCCAAGCGTACTGAAAGCTCCGAGCATCAGTTCAGCGAAGGGTCGTCCGGATACGTCGCGATCATCGCCAGTTCGCTGCGCTGGCGCCGCAGGACGGCCCGCCAGAGGCTCTCCGGGCGTGGCGACGACACGTCGCCGGGCTCCGATTCCACCACGTACCAGGCACCGTCGGTCAGCTCCGTCTCCAGCTGGCCGGGCCCCCAGCCCGCGTACCCCGCGAAGATGCGCAGCGAACCGAGCGCCGCCGCCAGCAGTTCCGGCGGTGCCTCCAGGTCCACCAGGCCGATCGCCCCGTGCACCCGGCGCCAGCCCAGGGGGCCCTCGTCGCCGGGGATCACCGCGACGCCCAGCGCGGAGTCGAGCGAGACCGGACCGCCCTGGAAGACCACGTCCGGCTCGCCGGTCAGGCCGGCCCAGGACGCGAGGATGTCACCGACGCCGACGGGGGTCGGGCGGTTCAGGACAACACCGAGCGAGCCCTCCTCGTCGTGGTCGAGGAGCAGCACGACCGCACGGTCGAAGTTCGGGTCCGCCAAGGCGGGTGTGGCCACGAGCAGTCGCCCTGTGAGCGAGGACACCTCGGTCATGGCAGAAATGATCGCGCATCTTCGCCCTCCGCGGGGCACAACCGGCCCGCCCGGTCCCGGGCCGGGGCCCGTGCGCAGCTCAGGGCGCACAGAAGCCGCACAGGCGCACGGGGAGCGCACGCGCGCGGTCGCGCCGAACGGCACCCGCGGACGGTAACCCTCCGCAAGGGATACCGAGCGGAACGTGGGTGTGGCGGAACAATGACGTCCGTACACCCCCGCGACTTACGGAAGGGGGGTGGGGGGCCATTACCCTTTTCGATGGCCCCCTGCCCGACCACTCCGGAACGCGAGATACATGACCGGCACAGACGATGTCCTGCTTGTCCACGGCGGCACCCCGCTGGAGGGCGAGATCCGCGTCCGAGGCGCCAAGAACCTGGTGCCGAAGGCAATGGTCGCCGCGCTGCTCGGCAGCGGGCCCAGCCGGCTCCGCAACGTGCCCGACATCCGCGATGTGCGGGTGGTCCGGGGACTGCTGCAGCTGCACGGCGTGACCGTCCGCCCAGGTGACGAGCCGGGCGAACTCATCCTCGACCCGTCGCACGTCGAGAGCGCGAACGTCGCCGACATCGACGCCCACGCGGGCTCGTCGCGCATCCCGATCCTCTTCTGCGGCCCGCTGCTGCACCGCCTGGGCCACGCGTTCATCCCGGGGCTCGGCGGCTGCGACATCGGCGGACGGCCGATCGACTTCCACTTCGAGGTGCTGCGCCAGTTCGGTGCGACCATCGAGAAGCGGGCGGACGGCCAGTACCTGGAGGCCCCGCAGCGGCTGCGCGGCACCAAGATCCGGCTGCCGTACCCGTCGGTGGGCTCCACCGAGCAGGTGCTGCTGACCGCCGTCCTCGCCGAGGGCGTCACGGAGCTGTCCAACGCGGCCGTCGAACCGGAGATCGAGGACCTCATCTGCGTACTGCAGAAGATGGGCGCGATCATCTCCATGGACACCGACCGGACGATCCGGATCACGGGTGTCGACCGGCTCGACGGTTACACCCACCGGGCGATCCCGGACCGCCTGGAGGCGGCCTCCTGGGCGTCGGCCGCACTGGCGACCGAGGGCAACATCTACGTGCGCGGCGCCCAGCAGCGTTCGATGATGACGTTCCTCAACACCTTCCGCCGGGTCGGCGGTGCCTTCGAGATCGACGACGAGGGCATCCGCTTCTGGCACCCGGGCGGCGCGCTGAACGCCATCGCGCTGGAGACGGACGTCCACCCCGGATTCCAGACCGACTGGCAGCAGCCGCTCGTGGTGGCCCTGACGCAGGCCGCGGGCCTGTCCATCGTCCACGAGACGGTGTACGAGTCCCGGCTCGGCTTCACGTCGGCGCTCAACCAGATGGGTGCGCACATCCAGCTCTACCGCGAGTGCCTCGGGGGCTCCGACTGCCGCTTCGGGCAGCGGAACTTCCTGCACTCGGCGGTCGTCTCCGGGCCCACCAAGCTCCAGGGCGCGGACCTGGTGATCCCGGACCTGCGCGGCGGGTTCTCGTACCTGATCGCCGCGTTGGCGGCCCAGGGCACGTCCCGGGTGCACGGCATCGACCTCATCAACCGCGGCTACGAGAACTTCATGGACAAGCTCGAGAAGCTCGGCGCGAAGGTCGAACTGCCGGGCGGCTCACTCGTCTGACGCCGCGCCGGACGCGCGCTCCGGCGCGCACAGTGCTGCCGCACACAGCATTGCGCACCCCCGCACCACAGCCCGCCGCCCCGGTCCCGTACGAGGACCGGGGCGGCGGGCCTCTTCATGAGCGGCACGGGGGACCCGCCCGCGCACGCGAACCGGCCCGCGAGGCGAGCCGGGCCGCGCCCCGGTCGGCCCCACAAGCCCACAGGGCGCCCGTACGGCCCCGTACGGACCACAACCGGACCCGGGGGCTCCCCGGGGTGTCGCAGCGCCTCACAGCGCCCGCGCCGCCGGTGTGCGTGTGGCCCCGGGTACGCCGAAGGGCGGCCGCCCCGGTGGGGACGGCCGCCCTTCTTATGCCTTGGGGGCCTTACTTGCCCTTGGCGGCTTCCTTGAGCTTCGAGCCCGCGGAGACCTTCACGCTGTAGCCGGCCGGGATGTTGATCGGGTCGCCGGTCTGCGGGTTACGAGCGGTGCGAGCGGCACGGTGGGTGCGCTCGAAGGTCAGGAAGCCGGGGATGGTGACCTTCTCGTCGCCCTTGGCGACGATCTCGCCGACGGTCTCGGCGAGGGCGGCCAGAACGGCGTCGGCGTCCTTGCGGGTCACCTCGGCACGGTCGGCCAGGGCGGCCACCAGCTCACTGCGGTTCATGTTGTTACTCCCGTGTTCTTCTTGCCTGTGAGGCGTGAGATCGAAGCCGATGCTGCCAGGGCCCTCTGACAGTCCCCGGACCCGGGTCTGATGTCAGACCCTCGCGCCCGAATACGCATCCTGCCCCCACCTGCGGCGCTAACGCCAATCCGGATCCCCTGGACGTCACACGAAAATCACCACCATTTTGCCCGTGGTGACGTTCCGTCGACTTGTTGCAGCGGTCCGCAGCGGATGCCGGGCCTGTGGGGCTCGCTGCCCGCCCACCCTAAAGGGGCGTTTGGGACGCCGCGACCCGCGACGCGCCGTACGGGGCGCCCGGACGTGAGGTACGGCACCGTCCGCGGGAGCCGTGGCCGACCCCCGCGGGCGGCGTGTGTTACGCGGGGCCCGCCGTGGCCCCGGAGGTACCGGCCGCCTTCGCGGCCTCGCGGACCGCCCCCGCGACGGCTCCGGCGACCTTGTCGTTGAAGACCGACGGGATGATGTAGTTCGCGTTCACCTCGTCCTCGGCGACGACGTCGGCGAGCGCGCGGGCGGCGGCGAGCATCATGTCCGTGTTGACCGCGCGGGACTGTGCGTCCAGCAGGCCGCGGAAGACGCCCGGGAAGACCAGTACGTTGTTGATCTGGTTCGGGAAGTCGGAGCGCCCGGTGGCGACAACCGCCGCCGTCTCGCGGGCGATCGTCGGGTCGACCTCGGGGTCCGGGTTCGCGAGCGCGAACACGATCGCACCGTCGGCCATCGCGGCGACGTCGTCGCCGTCCAGGACGTTGGGGGCGGAGACGCCGATGAAGACGTCGGCGCCGACGACGGCCTCCTTGAGGGTGCCGGTGACGCCCTCGGGGTTGGTGTTGTCGGCGATCCAGCGCAGCGGCGAGTCCGGGTCGGCGGAGACCAGGTCCTCACGGCCCGCGTGCACCACACCGTGGATGTCGGCGACGACCGCGTGCTTGACGCCCGCGTCGATGAGCAGCTTGAGGATGGCCGTACCGGCCGCACCCGCGCCGGACATGACGACCCGTACGTCCCCGATGCCCTTGGCCACCACGCGCAGCGCGTTGGTCAGCGCGGCCAGGACGACGATCGCCGTGCCGTGCTGGTCGTCGTGGAAGACGGGGATGTCCAGCGCCTCGCGCAGGCGCGCCTCGATCTCGAAGCAGCGGGGGGCGGAGATGTCCTCCAGGTTGATGCCCGCGAAGCCGGGGGCGATCGCACGGACGATCGCGACGATTTCGTCGGTGTCCTGGGTGTCCAGGCAGATCGGCCACGCGTCGATACCGGCGAAGCGCTTGAAGAGGGCCGCCTTGCCCTCCATCACGGGGAGCGCCGCCATCGGGCCGATGTTGCCGAGGCCGAGCACCGCGGAGCCGTCGGTCACGACCGCGACGGAGTTGCGCTTGATGGTGAGCCGGCGGGCGTCCTCGGGGTTCTCGGCGATCGCCATGCAGACCCGGGCCACACCCGGGGTGTAGATCATCGAGAGGTCGTCACGGTTGCGGATGGGGTGCTTGGACGCCATCTCGATCTTGCCGCCGAGGTGCATCAGGAACGTACGGTCGGAGACCTTGCCGAGGACGACGCCCTCGATGTCGCGCAGACCTTCGACGATCTCGTCCGCGTGCGACGTCGAGGACGCCGCGATGGTGACGTCGATCCGCAGCTTCTCGTGGCCGGAAGCGGTCACGTCTAGGCCGGTGACCGAACCGCCGGAGGACTCCACGGCCGTGGTGAGCTGGGAGACCGCTGTGCCGCTCGCGGGCACCTCCAGCCTGACCGTCATCGAGTACGAGACGCTGGGCGCCGTTGCCATGGCCGAGTCCTTCGCTTTCTTAGCTTCATTGCTGTGCGCGCGGAGGATGGCCCCGTACGCGCGGTCCGATCGTCGCACCTACCGACGGGTAGCCGGTAATGACTGCCACCTTTCGGAAAGATTTTTCCACCATACGAGAAGCACTCGTCCGAAGGAACCCTTTCCGGCCACGCGACGGAGCCGCTCAGGTCGTCGGCGGACACAGCCGTGAACACGAACAGACCCGCGTCACCGGAAGGTGACGCGGGTCTGTTTTCTTCACTTAGGTGGCACCGGCCCGCCATGCTCGCCTCGCGGCAAGTGGTCGCTCGAAGCGACGAAGGTTGGGCCCGGGGGCTTGGATCGAGCCGATGCCGACTCCAGGCTAACAAACACCCCGGAGAAGTGATTCCTGTGCGACGGGTTGACTCGAAAAAAGGGCCGCCCGACCGCCGCGGCCCCTCCTCGTCAGTCCCTCAACAGGTCGGGCACGCCGTCCTCGTCCGGCATGTCACGCTCGCCCGAGACCACGGTCAGCTGCTGCGTCGCCCGGGTGAGCGCCACGTACAGCACCCGCAGCCCCGCCGGCGACTCGTCCGCGATCTCCGCGGGCGAGACGACCACCGTGGCGTCGTACTCCAGCCCCTTCGCCTCCAGGCTGCCCAGCGCCACCACGCGCTCGCCGAGCTCCGCCAGCCAGGCACGGGCCTCGGCGCGGCGGTTCATCGCGACGACCACGCCCACGGTGCCGTCCACCTCGGCGAGCAGCCTGCGGGCCTCCTCCCGGACGGCCGCGGCGAGATCCCCGTCCCGTACGGTCTCGAAGCGCGGCTTCACGCCCGTCGAGCGGACCGCCACCGGGGACTCCATCCCCGGCATGGCGAGCGCCAGCACCTTCGCCGCGAGCTCGGCGATCTCCGCCGGGTTGCGGTAGTTCACCGTGAGGGTGAACCGGCGCCGCGGCCGGTTGCCGAGCGCCTCGTCACGGGCGGCGGCGGCCTCGTCGGGGTCCGACCAGGAGGACTGCGCCGCGTCGCCGACGATCGTCCAGGTGGCGTGCCGGCCGCGGCGGCCGACCATGCGCCACTGCATGGGCGTCAGGTCCTGCGCCTCGTCGACGATCACGTGGGCGTACTCGGTGCGCTCCGCCGCCAGCCGTTCGGCCCGCTCCCACTGGGTCTCCTCGCGCTGCGGCATCAGCTCGTCCAGACCCGTGAGCTGGTCCAGCGGGTCGAGCTCACGCTTCTTCCTCGGGCGGTTGGGAGTGCCCAGGAGTGTCTGCAGCTCGTCCAGGAGCGCCACGTCGTGGACGGAGAGCGGGCCCTTGCCGTCCTCGTCGAGCCGCTTCAGCGAACGGGCAAGGCGGCGCACCTCGCCCTGGTTGAGGATCCGGCGCGCCCACCTGCTCAGCCGCCGCTCGTCGCCCATCGCGGCCAGCACCTTACGAGGGGTGAGTTCCGGCCACCAGGCGTTCAGGAAGGTGAGGAACGGCGTCTCGGTGGAGACGTCCTCGTCGAACGAGGAGCGGAGCTCCGCGGCCAGTTCGGGGTCCGTGTAGCGGCCCCGGCCCGAGGATTTGCTCCACAGGGCGTCCAGGAGCAGTTTGCGGGCGCGCGGGCGCAGCAGGTTGACGGGGGCGGTGCCGCCGAGGACGTTGTGCCGGATGCGCCGGAGCTCGTCCGCGTTCAGCTCCACACGGCCGCCGAAGACGACCACCCTCAGCCGGGTGGGAGCGCCCTGCTCCTGCGGGGCCTCCGCCTCGCCGAACGCCAGCTGCCCCTCCTGGGCGGCGGGCCGGGGGGGCGCGGACTGCTCCAGCGCCCCGCGGGCCGCCTTGCGCAGCACGTGCAGCATCCGGGAGGAGCCCTTGATCCGGGCGACGGCGGGCTCGTCGTAGGTGGTCGCCCCCTCGACCCCCGCCGCCTCGTCGGACAGCGAGCCGACGGCCCTGATCGCGACCTGGCCCTCCTCGCCGAGCGAGGGCAGCACCCCTTCGGTGTACGCGACCAGAAGCGGGGTCGGCGAGACGACGAGGATGCCGCCCGCGTACCGGCGCCGGTCCTGGTAGAGCAGGTACGCGGCCCGGTGCAGCGCCACGGCCGTCTTGCCGGTGCCGGGTCCGCCCGAGACCTCCGTGACGGAGGCGGCGGGGGCCCGGATCACCATGTCCTGCTCGGCCTGGATGGACGAGACGATGTCCCGCATCGTGTGGCTGCGGGCCTGGCCCAGCGCCGCCATCAGGGCGCCGTCGCCGATCACGGGCAGCTTGTCGCCGCCCAGGTACGCGGTCAGCTCCGGGCGCATCAGGTCGTCCTCCACCCCGAGGACCCGGCGGCCCTTGGAGCGGATGACGCGCCGGCGCACGACCCTGCCCGGGTCCTTGGGCGTCGACCGGTAGAACGGCGCGGCGGCCGGGGCACGCCAGTCGATCACCAGGGGCGCGTAGTCCGAGTCGAGTACTCCTATGCGGCCGATGTGGAGCGTCTCCGCGATGTCCGCGGCACTGTCCCCCCGTACGGCGTCTTCGGCCGGCTCGACGGAGGTGAAGGCGCCGTCCGGGCCGCGTTCACCGTCCTTGCCGAGCAGGAGGTCGATCCGGCCGAAGAGGAAGTCCTCGAACTCGCTGTTCAGCCGGTTGAGGTGGACGCCGGCGCGGAAGACCTGGGCGTCGCGCTCGGCGAGCGCCCCCGGCGTACCGACCTGGCCCCGTTTGCTGGCGTCGTGCATGAGAAATTCCGCCTCGTGGATCTTCTCTTCGAGGCGGTGGTAGACCCGGTCCAGATGTTCTTGCTCGACACCGATTTCCCGGTCCCGCAACGAATCGACAGCGGCATCCTGCGCGGCCACCGAGGCCCCCTTCTGACGTGCATTGGGCAGCCGTCAACCGTACGCGAAGGGGGGCCCCACGCGCACCTGCCGCTCCGGTTGCGTTTAGGCGTCGATCTCCACCAGCCGCTCGCCGTCGAAGGTGCGGACCTCGAAGTGGTCGATGTCCTCGCGGGCCATCGCCGCACCACCGTGCACGTACAGCGGGGCCTTCGCACCCGCGTGCGTGGAACCGTCGATCCCGTAACCCCGGACGGGCACGGACCAGGAGGTGACGATCTCCTCCTCGCCGGTCCGGGAGACGGCGATCAGGCTGCACTTCTGCGGGCCCTTGACGTTCTTCAGCTCCAGGACCGTGTGCGTGCCCCAGGCCTTGGGCTCCAGGCCGACCGTGGCGCCGACCCGGGTGACGGGGTCGGTGGCCCGCACCTTCTCGGTCATGTGGTTGAAGAAGGCGTCCTCGGCGGGGCTCGTCGGATGGGGCGCGGCCAGGACCCGCTTGTCCGGCTTCTCCTCCGCCGTGGCCACGACCGCGATCACGGGGCCGCCGATCACGAGGACCGCCGCCGCCGCGAGGAGGTACCTGCCGCGCCGCCGCCGCTGTGCCCGCCTGCGGGCGACCTCGTCGACCAGGCCGGCGAGCAGCCGGGGCGCCGGGCGCTCCGGGACGTGCGGGACGGGCCGGGCCCCCGGGTCGGCCGCGGGGGCCTCCGCGAGCATCGCCAGCATGGGCTCCATCCCGGCGAACTCGTCGAGGTGGGCGGTGCACAGCACGCATCCCGCCAGGTGCGCCTCGAAGGCACTCGCCTCCGCGTCGTCGAGGATGCCCAGGACGTACGCGCCTGCGGCGTCGTGCTCCGGGCCTCCCCCGGTGAACTCGAAGGGCCCCGGGGCTGGGCCTGGGGGCCCGGACGGGCCCGAGGGGCCGCGGGGGCCGGTCGGCCGGGGCCCGAACGGCTGCCACTCGTGGTCGCTCATGCCGTGATCCCCCTCTCTTCGAGTGCGAGCTTCATGGAACGGAGTGCGTAGAACACCCGGGACCGCACGGTCCCGCTCGGGATGCCGAGCACCTCGGATGCCTCGTTGACCGTACGGCCCTTGAAGTAGGTCTCGACCAAGGCTTCCCGGTGAGCCGGGGTCAAATCGTCGAGCGCGTCCGAGAGCGTCATCAGCCACAACGCCTTGTCGATCTCGTCCTCCGCGGGAATGACCTCCAGCGGCGACGGATCGACCTCGCGCGGCCGGGCCTGCCGACTGCGGTGGCCGTCGATGACGATGCGCCGGGCGACCGTCACCAGCCAGGGGCGGACGGAGCCGGTGGCCCGGTTGAGCGAACCGGCGTTCTTCCAGGCTCGGATGAGCGTTTCCTGCACCACGTCCTCGGCCCGCTGCCGGTCACCGGCGACGAGTCGGAGCACATAGGCCAGCAAGGGACCGGCGTGTTCGCGGTAGAGCGCCCGCATCAGCTCCTCGTCGGGGACGTCGGAGGCGGAGCGGGGCGGTTCACTGCGATGTCGAGCCCTGTGCGGACGGTCATCGGCCACGGCCGCATCCTTGCGCACCCGAACCTCCCGGTCGAGACCCTGTCGAGCTCTGTGAACATCGATACGGGAGCGGGCGGCGGATCATTCAACTGGTCCCGGACTTTCTTTCCCGGCCCGCGGGTGGACGGCTCAGGTGGCGGCCTTCACACGGCGGCGGTGCCGGGCCACGCGCTCCCGGTTGCCGCAGACCTCACTGGAGCACCAGCGGCGCCGGCGCCCCCGTGACGTGTCCAGGTAGAGCCGCCGGCAGGCGTCACCCTCGCAGCGCCGCAGCGCCGCCCGGGCCACCGGGTCCGTCAGCAGTTCCACGGCGTCCCGGGCCACCGCGGCCAGCAGCGTCCCGCACGCGGGGTCCGCGCTCAGCGCCCGTACGAGCACGCCGCCCTTTCCCCGGACCGCCCGCAGGCCCGGAGTCGCCCCGGCCGAGAGGGCGTTGACGCGGTCCAGCGCGCCGTCGGCGCTGCCTCCGGCCAGCTCCGCGGTCATCAGCCGGTCGACGCACGCGCGCAACTGCCGAAAGCGCGCCACCCAGGTCTCGTCCACGGACGTCAGCGGCGTCCCCCTGGGGACCAGTCGCGACGCCACCAGCCACTCGGCGAGCCGTGCGGGGCCGTCCAGTCGCTCGCGCGCGCCGGAGGTCCCCGCCGCCGTCGCCACCAGGTCCAGGCAGATCCGACCGGAGTCGAACCGCCGGCCGTACGAGCCCGTGCCCGCCGCCATGAGCCTGTCACCGCCTCGGGGTCACCGGTGGGGAGTCACCACTTCCAGAGTGCCCGCCCCCGGCCCGCCCCGGAACCCCTCCTGCCGCCCGGGCCACCGCCGTAACGTATCGGCGTGAACAACGAAACAGTCACCCTGACCGCCGGACCGCTGCTGCTGCGCCCCTGGCGTCCGGACGACGTCCCGGCGCTCCTCGCGGCGTACGACGACCCGTCGATGCGGCACTGGCTGCGCACCCAGGTGTCCGGCCTCGCGGACGCCGAACGGTGGATCGAGGTCCAGCGGGAGGGCTGGGTGTCCGGCAGCCGGCTGAGCTTCGCCGTGACGGACACGGCGCGCGGCGGCGAACTCGTCGGCAACCTCGCCCTGAAGCGCCCCGTGCCCGGTGCCCGGAGCGCCGAGGCGGGCTACTGGACCTCGGCGGCGGCCCGCGGCCGGGGCGTCGCGTCGCGGGCGCTCGGAGCGCTCACCGACTGGGCGTTCGGCACGTTCGCCGGGGAGGGTCTGCGGCGGCTGGAGCTGCTGCACCAGGTGGACAACGCGGCGTCCTGCCGGGTCGCGGAGAAGTCCGGCTACGTGCTCACCGAGGTCGTGCCCGCGCTGCCCCCCGAGTATCCGCTGGACGGCCACCGGCACGTCCGGCACGCACCCCGCTCTCCGCGGGAGGCGCTCAGCCCCGCGGCAGGCCGTCGTGCAGGATCCGCTGGAACAGCCGGTGGTCCTGCCACGCTCCGTTGATGTGGAGGTAGCGCGGCGCCGTACCGATGTGTTCGAACCCGGCCTTCGCGAGGACCCGTTGCGAGGCCGTGTTGTCCACGACCGTGCCCGCCTCCACGCGGTGCAGCCCGAGATCGTCCCGCGCCGCCTCGCAGACCCGGCCGACGGCGGCGGTCGCCAGGCCCTGGCCCGCCCGGTCGACGTCGACCCAGTAACCGAGCCGGGCGTTGCGGAACGGCCCGCGCTCGATCGACGCGAGCGTCATCGCGCCCACCACCCGGTCCTCCTCGTCGGCCAGCACCCAGGGCATGACACGCCCGGCGTCCCGGTCCGCCAGCAGCCCGGTCAGGCGCTGGGCCTGGCCCCGTACGGTGAAGAAGGCCTCGGGCCGCGCGGGCTCCCAGCGGCGCATGTACGCCCGGCTGCGGGTCAGGGCCTCGGCGAAGGACTCGGCGTCGCCGAGCGTCGCGGGCCTCAGCCGGACACCGGCGGTCAGCGGGTGGATGTCGTTGATCATCCCCGCACGGTACCGACCGGTCAGGTATCCGCGTACTTGGTGTCCGCCGACGGGTCCAGTGCCAGCCGGTAGCCGCGTTTGACGACCGTCTGGATCAGCCTCGGCACGCCCAGGGCCGTGCGGAGCCGGGCCATCGCCGTCTCCACCGCGTGCTCGTCCGTTCCGCTGCCCGGCAGGGCCCGCAGCAGGTCGGCGCGTGAGACCACCCAGCCCGGCCGGCGGGCCAGCGTGTGCAGCAGGGCCATCCCGGCGGGCGGTACGGGCCGCAGGGCGCCGTCGACCAGCACGGCGTGACCGCGGATCTCGACGAGGTGCCCGGCGACCGGGAGGGTACGGGCACGGGCCGGCAGCTGGGCGCAGAGCAGCTGGACGAGTGGGCCGAGCCGGAAGCGCTCCGGCTGGACGGTGTCGATGCCCACGGCCTGCAGGGGCAGGGCGGTGACAGGTCCGACGCAGGCCGTGACCACGTCGTGGCGCAGGGCGGACAGCACCTCCGGGAGGAGTCCGCGGGCCTCGGCACGGTTCAGGTACGAGGCTGCGGCGGGGGCGCTGGTGAAGGTGATGGCGTCCAGGCCGCGGGCGACCGTGACGTCGAGCATCCGGTCGAGGGGGGTGATGTCCTCGGGCGGCATCCACCGGTACACGGGGACGCCGACGACCTCGGCACCCGCCTCCCGGAGCGACTCGACGAATCCGGGCAGCGGTTCGCCGTGCAGCTGGAGGGCGATGCGCCGGCCGTCGACCCCTTCGCCCAGCAGCCGGTCCAGGACCTCGGCCATCGATTCGGACCCGGGCGACCAGGCCTCGGTGAGCCCGGCGGCCCGGATGGAGCCCTTGACCTTGGGGCCGCGGGCGAGGAGCTCGACGCCGCGCAGCAGCTCCAGGAGCTGGTCCCCGATGCCCCAGCCGTCGGCGGCCTCCACCCAGCCCCGGAAGCCGATGGCGGTGGTGGCGATCACGACATCGGGTGTGTCGTCGATCAGTTCCTTGGTGGCGGCCAGGAGTTCGCTGTCGTCCGCGAGCGGAACGATCCGCAGTGCGGGGGCGTGCAGTACAGCGGCGCCCCTGCGCCGGAGGAGCGTCCCGAGCTCCTCCGCGCGACGGGCCGCGGTCACCCCGACCGTGAAGCCCGCGAGGGGCCCGTGCTGTGCGTCGTCGTGCATGGCGTGATACCCGGCTCTCGTCCCGCTGCTGCTCGATGGTGCGGAGGACCGAGACTGCCAACCCTGCGTGACAGACTCGGTTCACCCACATTTCCCGCCCGTTACGTCGTAGGACGCCCGGTGGTCATCCTCACACCTCGGCATAGCTGAGCTGGGGCTTCGCCGACACGGCCACGGTCCGGCGAAGGTATACCGCCCAGGTGAGGGTGAAGCAGACGGCGTAGAAGGCCAGGAAGGACCAGAAGGCGGCGGTCCCGGCGCCCGAGGTCGCGAAGGACTGGCGGAAGGCGAGGTTGATGGCGAGGCCGCCGAGGGCCCCGACCGCCCCGATGAGACCCATGGCCGCCCCGGACAGCCGTCGCCCGTACGCGAGGGCCTCCTCGCCGTCCAGACCCTTGCTGACTCCCTTGGCGTGGAAGATGCCCGGGATCATCTTGAACGTCGAGCCGTTGCCGAGTCCCGTCAGCACGAACAGTGCGATGAATCCGACGAGGAAGACGCCGAGGGACTCGATGCCGGAGGCGTATACGACGACACCGGTCGCGGCGGCCATCGCGGCGAAGTTCCACAGCGTGATCCGGGCGCCGCCGTACTTGTCGGCGAGCCAGCCGCCCGCGGGCCTGATCAGGGAGCCGAGCAGCGGGCCGATGAAGGTGAGCGACGCGGCCTGCAGCGGGGTGCGGCCGAACTGCGTCTGCAGGACGAGACCGAAGGCGAAGCTGTAGCCGATGAACGAGCCGAAGGTGCCGATGTAGAGCACCGCCATGATCCAGGTGTGCGGGTCGCGTACGGCCTGGAGTGCGGCCCCGGTGTCGTTCTGGACGGGCCGGAGGTTGTCCATCCGGAAGGCGGCGAAGAGCGCGGCGACGATGATCAGCGGGATGTAGACGCCGAGGACGATCCGCGGGTACGCGGCGCCGGCCGTGCCGATCACCAGCAGGCCGACGAGCTGGACGACCGGCACCCCGATGTTGCCGCCGCCCGCGTTCAGCCCGAGTGCCCAGCCCTTCTTGCGCAGCGGGAAGAACGCGTTGATGTTCGTCATCGAGGAGGCGAAGTTGCCGCCGCCGATCCCGGTGAGCGCGGCGACGACGACGAAGGTGGTGTACGAGGTCCCGGGCTCCATCACCACGAAGGCGCCGATGGTCGGTACCAGCAGCGTCAGCGCGCTGACCACGGTCCAGTTGCGCCCGCCGAACAACGCGACGGCGAAGGTGTACGGCACCCGGACGACGGCACCGACCAGGGTGGCCGTGGAGATCAGGAAGAACTTCCCGGCGGGGTCGATCCCGTATTCCGGCCCCATGAAGAGGACCATCACGGACCACAGGGACCAGATCGAAAATCCGATGTGCTCCGAGAGCACGGAGAACCACAGGTTCCGCCGGGCGACGCGCTCGCCCGACTCACGCCAGAAGGTCTCGTCCTCCGGCTCCCACTGCTCGATCCAACGACCGGCCATCACGCGCCTCCACAGGGGTCGGGGTGTTGTGCCGCCGACGCTAGGGAACGCTCGTTTCGGTGCGGTGCCGCGAGGTGACCGGTGCGCAACCTTGCTCTCACTCGGCCGCCGGGGGTGCGGTGAGCCCGGGCCCGCCGCACCTCCGGAAGGGTTCAGGCCCGGCTGCGGCGCCGGTCCGTCCCGTTGGGCCACAGGCGCGGCCGTCGCTTGGCCGCGACGTCCTCGACCCAGCCGAACGACAGGATCGCCAGTCCGATCAGCGGCCAGACCAGGATCAGGACGAGCCCGTCGTACGCCTTCTCGATGTACGTGCCGAACGCGTCGCCGAACCAAGGGATCGCCCACAGTCCGTCGACGAGCTGGGCGGCGGCCATCAGCAGCAGGTTGTGCCAGAGATAGATCGTCACGGCCCGGTTGTTGGCCAGCGTGACCAGGCCGTCCCAGCCGGCGAGCCTGCCGGGGAGCCGCTTCCAGGACGGGGCGTAGATCAGCAGGATCGCGCAGAAGCCGAGGGACCAGGTGGCCTGGGCGAGCGGGATCTCGTCCAGGTTCCAGCCCTCCTCGGTGAGGTGGCCGGACGCCCACCACAGGCCGAAGCCCATGACGATCGCGGCGGACGACACCGCCAGGTAGCGCGGGATCTCCTTGAGCAGCCCGTCGTTGTGTGCGAAGCCCAGGATCCAGCAGGACCCGAACACCGCGAAGTCGACGAGCCCGTCGCCGAGCATCCCGGGCACGGTCACCAGGCCCGTGCCGATCACGGCGGTGAGGCCGATCGGCGCGAGGAGCGTCACCCACGGAAGCCTGCGGAACGCCTTGAGCAGCAGGGGCGAGGCGAGCACGAACCAGAGGTAGGCCCGGATGTACCAGAGCGGCCCCACCGCCTGGTCCGCCCAGGACACCTCCAGCCATCCGCCGGCCGAGCCGTTCTCCTCGGGGTACGGAGGGGAGCCGACGGGGAGGAGGTAGCAGCCGATCTTGACGAACCACCACAGCCCCTCCTCCCGGACGGGCTTCCAGCTCAGCGCGAACATCACGGGCACCGCGAGGAGCGAGAACGCCCACATGGGAGGGAGCAGCCTGCGCAGCCTGCCGCGGATGACACCGCCCGCGGGGCGGGCCAGCGAGCGGGCCATCAGCGAACCGGCCAGGGCGAACATGACGCCCATGGAAGGGAAGAGGACGGTCAGCCAGGCCCAGCCGAAGAGGTGGAAGAAGACGACGCGGACGAGGGCGACGGCCCGGAGGAGGTCGAGATAGCGGTCCCGTCCCGGGCGGGCGGGCGGTACGGGTGCTTCGGCGGCTTCCGGGTCCGCGGGGGCCGGGTACTCCGCTGCCGGGGCTGCCGGGCGGGCACGGGCGGTGGTACCCGGGGCGGTACGGGTCTGCCCGGCCTGCCCCGGGAAGGCCCCGGCGTGCGCCGCGTGGGCGCCGTCCCGCGCCGGGTACGGGCTGCCCTGTCCCGGGTACGGGCTGCCCTGTCCCGGGTACGCAGTGCCTTGCCGCGGGTGCTTGCCGTCCCGCGTGGGGTACGCGCCGCCTTCCGGCAGCCAGGTGCCGCCCTGCGGCGGCCGGGAGCCGTCGTGGCCGTCCCGCCGGGGCTGGTTCGGGTGGGTCATGCGACCGGCCTCCGGTCCGTCTCAGCGTCCTTGCGGCGGTTCGGTGTCCCGCCCGGTGCCTCCACCACTCCCGTACGGCGGAGCTTCTGCCAGCGCAGCCGGCCGCCGGTGAGAGCGGTGATCCAGGACTGGAGCAGCACGACGTACATCAGCTGCCGGTAGAGGATCTGCTGGAGCGGCAGGGAGATCAGATGGGTCATGCGTTCCCGGTCGAGCCGGAAGGCGTACGCGGCGCAGACCGCCTGCACCAGCAGGACGCCGAACCAGGCGGCGACCGTCTTCCCCGTCGGGCCGAAGACCAGTCCGTACAGCAGGAAGACGTCGATCAGGGGGGCCAGCAGCGGGGCGACCACCATGAACAGGGATACGAAGGGCAGTCCGACGCGTCCGAAGCGGCCCGAGGGCCCGCGCTCGACGACCGCGCGGCGGTGCTTCCAGATGGCCTGCATCGTGCCGTACGACCAGCGGTAGCGCTGCGACCACAGCTGCTGCACGGACTCCGGGGCCTCGGTCCAGGCACGGGCGTTCTCCGCGT
This sequence comes from Streptomyces sp. NPDC058637, assembly GCF_042717325.1. Classification (NCBI taxonomy): domain Bacteria; kingdom Bacillati; phylum Actinomycetota; class Actinomycetes; order Kitasatosporales; family Streptomycetaceae; genus Streptomyces; species Streptomyces sp. NPDC058637. The sequence goes on from NZ_JBHXRD010000021.1 coordinate 103,510, forward strand.
AGACGACGCGCCAGCCGTCCCGGTGCAGCCCCATGGTGACGTCGGTGTCCTCGGCGAGGGTGTCCTCGCTCATGCCGCCGATCCGGTCCAGTGCCTCCCGGCGGAAGGCACCGACCGCACCGGGGATGGTGGGCATGCAGCCCAGGAGGTCGTACATCCTGCGGTCGAGGTTGAAGCCCATCACGTACTCGATGTGCTGCCAGGCGCCGATCAGCGAGTCACGGTTGCCGACCTTGGCGTTGCCCGCGACCGCCCCGACCCGGGGGTCCGCGAAGGGCTGTACGAGCTCGCGCACGGTGGAGGCTTCGAAAACCGTGTCGCCGTCCATCATCACGACGATGTCGTGGCGGGCGTTCGCGATGCCGTTGTTCAGCGCCGCGGGCTTGCCCGCGTTCTGCTGGCGGACGACCCGGACGTTCGGTATCCACATCGCGTCGACGAGGTCGGCCGTGCCGTCCGTCGAGCCGTCGTCGATGACGATGACCTCGATCGGGTGGTCGCTTGCCACCAGCGACCGCACGGTGGCCTCGATGCACTCGCGTTCGTTGTACGCGGGGACGAGCACCGTCACCGGGCGGGTGATCGGCTCGCCCCAGCTGAAGTCCTTGCGGCGGACCTTCCTTGCGTGCAGGAAGGAGAGCAGCAGCATCAGCCCGAAGCGGACGAGCACCAAGCCGCCGATGACCGCGAGGCCGACCACCAGCACACCGGTGATCCGCTCCGAGATGTCCACGGCGAAGACGAACGCCTTGCCCTTCCAGAGCGCGAACCCGGTGACCGGGGTGTGCGCGCTGGGGGCGCCGAGGGCGGCCGTGAGGTGGGTGAACTCGTAGCCCCGCTCCTGCATCCCCGGGAGGAACTCCCCGAGGGCGGTCACGGTCTGGGAGCGGTCGCCACCGGAGTCGTGCATCAGGATTATGGCGCCCTTGCCGCCCTTGGGCGTGGCCCGCTCGATGATGGCGCGGACACCCGGGCGCTTCCAGTCCTCGCTGTCGGTGTTGTTCACGACGGTGAGGTAGCCGCGGCTGCCGATGTACTGCGTGACCGGCCAGGACTTGTTGTCCATGGCGTCGGAGAACGAGGAGTACGGCGGTCGGAAGAGGGAGGTGCGGATGCCGGCCGCGCCCGCCAGCACCAGCTGGTTCTGGGAGAGCTCCCAGTCGATCCGGCCCGCGGACTGGAAGGACAGATCGGGGTGGTTGAAGGTGTGCAGCCCGATCTCGTGCCCCTCGTCGACCATGCGCCGCACGAGGTCCGGGTAGCGCGAGGCCATGGTGCCGGTGACGAAGAAGACGCCGTGCGCGTCGTACTTCCTGAGCTCGTCCAGGACCCGCGGGGTCCAGACGGGGTCCGGGCCGTCGTCGAAGGTCAGGACGATCTTGTGGTCGGGTATCCGGAGGGTCTCGGCTGCCTCACCGGGCGTACGGGCGTCTATGACCGGCCCGCCGTCGAGGACGTCGGCGGGCACCTGTGTGGTGGGGGCCGGGGCCTGGACGCGGTGGTCGGCGAGGATTTCGCTGTGCACGTATCCGCGCAGCATCAGCATGGCGAGCAGGGCGACGAGAAGGAGTGACGGAAGCAGATAGCGCATCGGGAGCCTGCGCCGGACGGTCCGCTTCTTCCTACGGTTGTGCCTGCCCCGCGTGACGGGGGTGGTCATCTACTGGGTGCCTTCTTCTTCCACCGGCGGAACCGAGGGTTCCTGGGACGGGGGCGGACTCACCACGACGGGAGGTTCGGTGTCGGACGGCGAGGGGCTGCCGGCCGGTGAGGCGGACACCGAGGCTCCGGGGCCGGGCTGTGTCGCACCGTCGCCCTCGGGGGGTGTCACGGAGGCGGACGCGGAGGCCGCCGTGCCGGGCTGGCGCGCGACGGACGCGGACGCGGAGGCGGACGGGTTCGCGGAGCCGTTCGCGGCCGGGGCGGAGACGGAGGCGGTGGGTGTGGCCCCGGGGCTCGCGGACCCCTCGTCGGCGTCGGTCGGTGCGGGCCGCACCTCGATGTCACCGGCCTGCTTCTCCTCGTGCCCGGAGAGGGGCAGCCAGGGTGCGGTGGAGTTCCCGCCGACCACGGCGACCACCAGCGTCACCGCGTAGACGGCGCAGATCGTGGCGAGCACCCATCCCAGGCGCCGGTACGTCTTGCTGCGGCGACCGCTCTCGTCGACGAAGACCGGGCCGTCGGAGGGGTCCGGAGGGCTCGGTTCCACAGGCAGTTCGGCAAGCTGCCGACCGAGGCCGTCCAGCTGGACGGTGACGTCGTTCGGCTCGTGCGTGTGCCCGGTACGGGTACCTTCACGCCAATTTTCCACAGGTGTTCGCACATCCCCCACTCAACGAAGCAGGTGCGCGGGAATGACTGAATTCCTACTGTCGGACAGGGCCCCCACCCCGTCGGCGCAGCACATCTCCCGTGCACCCGGAACCCCGAATGTAGCGCACGACGGCGGCCGACAGGCCCTCCCGGTACGTCCCACTCATGAACAGTGACGCATGAGCGACGCATCGGTTTCGGGCAGCCAAGATCCAGATGGCCGTTGCATCCATCCTCCCGCCGCAGCTAGTTCGACCGCCGCGGCTCGCAGCGCGGCCAGACCGGGATGGTCCGGCCCGGCCCGCCACACCATCGCCAGCGGGGACAACGGCACCGGTCGCACCAAGGGACGGACCACCGTGCCGGGAAGTGGAACGAAATCCACGACGGCCAGTGCCGGGTTCCCGGACTTCGCCATCACCCGCTGAAATTCGGCCATGCCGACCGCGAGCGGAGCGGGTGGGGCCAGCACGATGCCCCACTCGCCGAACAACCGTGCGGCAAGATCTGTCCACTCCCGCGTGCGCGCATTGCCCGCCCCCGCGTAGACGGTTTCCCCGGACAGGTCGGCCAGGGCGACGACCTCACGCCCGGCGAGTGGGTGATCGTGCGGCAGCAGGACGGCCATCGGCTCGTACCGCACGGGCTGTACCGAGAGCCGGGCGAGCACTACCGGGTCGAGTCCGGCGGCCCGGCCGAAGGAGACGTCGAGGCGCCCGGCGAGCACCTCGCCGGCCGCCCAGGTCAGCCCGCTCTCGAATCGCGCCATCAGCTCGCACTCGGGTGCGAGCTCGCGCGCCCTGGCCAGCACCCGGGCCGCGGTCCCCCCGTCGGTGTTGACGTCGACGAGCAGCGGCCGGGCGGCGGGGTCGGAGAAGGCCGCGGACAGCTCGGCGTGCGCGGCGAGCACCTGCCGGGCGTACGGGAGGAGACGTTCCCCGTCCGCGGTGAGCGACACCTGGCGGGTGGTGCGGACGAAGAGCTCCCTGCCGAGCTCGCGCTCCAGTCGGCGGATGTCCCGGCTCAGCGCCTGCTGCGCGACGTAGAGCCGGGCGGCGGCGCGGGTGAAGTGCAGTTCCTCGGCCACGGCCGTGAAAGCGCGCAGGAGCCGGGGATCGATGTCGGAGGAGGAAGGCACCCGCCGAATTTACAACAAGGGTGCGTGAATCGGCGCGGAGCAGGTGTTGGACGGTCCGGAGCCCGCCCCCGAGGCTGGACGCGTGCCTCAGGAAACCGCTCTCGTCCCCACCCCCACCCTCACCCCCGTCACAACCTCCGCCTCCGCCTCCGCGGGACCGTCCGCGGGCAACCCGTACCGCAGGCTGCTCGCCACCCCCGGCGCGCGCGCCTTCACCGCGGGCAATCTCCTCGCCCGGTTGCCCATGGGGATGTTCAGCGTCAGCGCCGTCATCATGATCGCCGGGGCGCACGGTTCGTACGCCCTCGCCGGTGCCGTCACCGCGACCGGCCTGGCCGCGACCGCCGTCGTCGCCCCCTGGACGGCCCGGCTCGTCGACCGGTACGGCCAGGCGCGGATCGCCGTGCCCGCCACCGCGATCGCCGTACTCGGCTCGCTCGCCCTGCTGCTCTGCGTGCACTACGAGGCGCCGGTCTGGACGCTCTTCGCCGCGTACGCCGCCACGGCCACCACCCCGAACACCGGCGGTATGTCCCGGGCCCGCTGGGCCCATCTGCACCGGGGCGATCCGGCGGCCCTGCACACGGCGAACTCATTCGAGCAGGCCGTCGACGAGCTCTGCTTCATGCTCGGCCCCGTGATCGCCGCCACCCTCTGCGGAGCCCTGTTCCCCGAGGCCGGCACCCTCACCGGTGCGATCTTCCTGATGACCGGCGTCCTGGTCTTCGCCGCGCAACGGGCGACCGAGCCCCCGGTGTCTCCCCGCACCCGCGCGGCCTCCCCGCTGCGGACCCCCGGCATGCCCGCCCTGCTCGCCGCGTTCCTCGCGACGGGTGCGGTGTTCGGCGCCATGGAGGTCGTCTCGATCGCCCACGCCGGGGGTGCGATCCTCGCCCTCCAGGCGGGCGGATCCTGCGTGGCCGGACTGCTCTACGGCTCGCTGCGCCCGGCCTCGGACGTCCGGCGCAGGCTGCTGTTCTGCCTGCTGGGGATGACCGCGCTGATGTCCCTGCCGCCGATCGCCGCGGCCACGACCGATTCCCTGCTCGTCCTGGCGGGCTGCCTGCTGCTCGCGGGGGCGGCCACCGCGCCCACCATGGTCACCGGCATGACGCTGGTGCAGCGCCTCACCCCGCAGGCGCAGCTCAACGAGGGCATGACGCTCGCGGTCACCGCACTGCTGGGCGGAATAGCCGCGGGTTCGGCGGCCGGCGGCTGGCTGGTGGAATCCTCCGGAACGGTGATCGGCTATGCGGCACCGATGTGCGCGGCGGCTCTGGCCCTGGTCGTGGCGACGGCGGGCACGCGCAGGAGCTGACTCCGGATCGCGTCCGGAAAAAGAAAAAACGAGGACCCCGCTGCCAGGGGCAACGGGGTCCTCGTTCACATGGGAATTGTGGAGATGGCGGGAATCGAACCCGCGTCCAACGGTGCGGAACCAGGGCTTCTCCGAGTGCAGTTCGCTACGCTTTTCTCGGCCCCGGAGGTCACGCGAACAAGCCTCCGACAGGCCCAGTCACTGTTTGATTTCCTTCAAAGCCCCGTGACCGGGCTTAGAAGTTTAGATCCCTTAGTGATGCCAGGATCCGGGTCGGGATCACTCCCGGGCTGACACTCCGCAGAGTCTTCGCTTAGCTGCTAATTAGGCAGCGAGGGCGAAGGCGGAGGAATCGCGCTTGGAATTGGCGATTATTGTTTGCGACATATGGTTAACGAGATCATTGTCGCTTCCTCGACTCGCTTCCCCTGCCTCGACATCCGCTGTCGAAACCGATCATCCCCATGTTGTTTTTTCAAATGCGCGCACCTTCTGTGAGGTGCACGGCCCATCGTACGTGACCGACGCGTGCCGGGGCCACCCTATTACGGCAGCTCCGGGTCGGGGGCCCCGTACTACGCGCTCCGCTGGCGCCGGCGGGCCGCGGAGATCGCGCGGTTCGTCTCCCGCGTGTCCTGCTTCTCCCGCAGCGTCTGGCGCTTGTCGTACTCCTTCTTGCCCTTGGCGAGCGCGATCTCGACCTTGACCCGGCCGTCCTTGAAGTACAGCGCGAGGGGCACGATGGTGTGGCCCGTCTCCTGCGTCTTCGACGCGAGCTTGTCGATCTCGGCCCGGTGCAGCAGCAGCTTGCGCTTCCGCTTGGCGGCGTGGTTGGTCCAGGTCCCCTGCACGTACTCCGGGACATGGATGTTGTGCAGCCACGCCTCGTTGCCGTCGATCTGGACGAAACCGTCCACCAGGGAGGCCCGGCCCATCCGCAGCGACTTGACCTCCGTACCCATGAGCACGAGACCGCACTCGTAGGTGTCGATGATGAGGTAGTCGTGCCGCGCCTTCTTGTTCTGCGCGATCATCTTGCGCCCTGTGTCTTTTTCCTTGGCCATAGTGCCGTCATTTTCGCACTACGACCCACCCCCGAGGCCAATCAATACCGTCTCGGCCCGCTGCTCCGCCTCCGGACCCGCCCCGACGTCCGGTGTGATGCCCTGCCCCTCGACGCTGCGGCCCGCCGGAGTGCGGTAGTGCCCGACGGTCAGCTCGGCCACCGAACCGCCGGGGAGCTTGCTGGGCATCTGCACGGAGCCCTTGCCGAAGGTGCGCGATCCGACGGTGACGGCCCGCCCCCGGTCCTGCAGCGCACCGGTCAGCAGCTCGGCGGCGCTCATCGTGCCGCCGTCCACCAGGACGACCACGGGCCGGCCCGTGTCGCCGCCGGGATCGGCGTAGAGGGCCCGCTGGTCGCCGTGCACGTCGTAGGTGGCGACCAGACCACCGTCCAGGAAGGCGGAGGAGGCGGTGACGGCCTCGGTGACGAGGCCTCCCGCGTTGGCCCGGAGGTCCAGGAGGATGCCGGCGTCCCCGGGAGCGGCCTCCACGGCGTCACGGACGGCGGTGCCCGCCCCCTTGGTGAAGGCGGCGACCTTGATCAGTACGGCGGCGGAGGGCTCGTCGCCCAGCCGTCGCACGGTGACCGCCTCGGTGCTGAGCCGGGCCCGCCGCAGGGTCACGGTCCATGCCCGGTCGCCGCGCCGGAGCCCGAGAACGACCGGGGTGCCCTCGGCCGCTCCCGTACGGTCGCCGCGCAGCAGCGCGACCACCTCGGCCACGGGGCGCTCGCCGACCGGGCGGCCGTCGACCGAGCGCAGCCGGTCGCCCTCGCGCACACCGGCCAGGTCCGCGGGGCCGCCGGTCTGGACACCGGTCACGGTGATCACTCCGCGGGCGGAGCGCCGCGCGGAGATGCCCACCCCGGTGTAGGAGCCGTCGAGGGCCTGCTCGAAGTCCTTGTACTCCCGCTCGTCGTAGACCGCGCCCCAGCGGTCCCCGCTGCGGCTGACGACCTCCTCGGCGGCGGCGGTGCCGGACTTCCCGTCGGCCTCCGCGTCCGCCGCGGCGTCCGCGATCTCCTCACGGTCCACGGAGCCGACGGTCAGGGAGACGGAGCGGGTCTTTATCTCCGCGCTCGTGTCGTCCTCGCGGGGCAGGGAACCGGTGGCCGCGGCGGTGGCCAGCACGCTCGCGAAAACCAATGTCAGGGCCGCCCCGCGGTAGACACCGCGGGGCCCCCGAAGGTGCGTGAGGCCCGGCATGCCGACGAGTCTAGGACAACGCCCCGTCCGCACACGGCTCGTTGGCCGCATGCCGCACGGGGCGCTCGTCACACCTTCAGGTACTTGCGCAACGCGAAGAGAGCGGCGACGGCGGGCATCAGCAACCCGATCGCGAGGACCAGCGGAAGCTTGGTGAGCACCGCTTCCCAGCCTATGAAGTCGATCAGGTTCAGCTTCTCCCCGAGCGCGAGACCGCCGTCGATCAGGAAGTACCGGCCTGCCAGCAGGATCACGCAGGCGAGCAGTCCGCCGATGAGACCGGCGAAGGCGGCCTCCATGATGAACGGCATCTGGATGTAGAAGCCGGACGCGCCTACAAGCCGCATGATGCCCGTCTCCCGTCTCCGGCTGAACGCCGAGACGCGGACGGTGTTCACGATGAGCATCAGTGCGATGACCAGCATCAGCGCCATCAGGAAGACGGCGGCCACGTTCATGCCGTTCATCAGCCCGAAGAGGTTGTCCAGGATGCTCCGTTGGTCCTGGACGGACTGCACCCCGTCACGGCCCGCGAAGGCCGTCGCGACGACCTTGTACTTCTGCGGGTCGTGGAGTTTTACACGGAACGACTCCTGCATCTGGTCCGGCGTGATGTTGCCGGCCATCGGCGAGTCGCCGAACTGCTCCTGGTAGTGCTTGTACGCCTCGTCGACCGTCTCGAAGGCGACGGTGTCGACGGCGTCCATCTTCTTGAGATCGCCCTCGATCTCCTTCTTCTGCTGCGCGGTGACGGCACCCTTGGCGCACTTGGGCACGTCCTTGGCGTCGTTCTTGTTGCAGAGGAAGATCGAGACGTTGACCTTGTCGTACCAGTAGGTCTTCATCGAGCTGACCTGCTCGCGCATCAACAGCGCACCGCCGAACAGGGCGAGCGAGAGGGCGACGGAGACCACGACCGCGAAGGTCATCGTGAGGTTGCGACGAAGACCGACGCCGATCTCCGACAGGACGAACTGGGCGCGCATGGCGTCCTTTCAGTACTCGATGCTCGTGCAGGTGCTCAAGAGGGCCGGCGACCGCCGGCCCCTCTCAGTGCTGGTAGCCGTAGACGCCGCGCGCCTGGTCACGTACGAGGCGGCCCTGCTCGAGCTCGATGACGCGCTTGCGCATCTGGTCGACGATGTTCTGGTCGTGGGTCGCCATGATCACGGTGGTGCCGGTCCGGTTGATCCGGTCCAGCAGCTTCATGATGCCCACGGAGGTCTGCGGGTCGAGGTTGCCGGTCGGCTCGTCGGCGATCAGCAGCATGGGGCGGTTGACGAACGCGCGGGCGATCGCGACGCGTTGCTGCTCACCACCGGAGAGCTCACCGGGCATGCGGTCCTCCTTGCCCCCGAGACCGACGAGGTCGAGCACCTGCGGAACCGCCTTGCGGATCTCACCGCGCGGCTTGCCGATGACCTCCTGCGCGAAGGCCACGTTCTCGGCGACGGTCTTGTTGGGCAGCAGGCGGAAGTCCTGGAAGACCGTGCCCAGCTGGCGGCGCATCTGCGGCACCTTCCAGTTGGACAGCCGCGCGAGGTCCTTGCCGAGCACATGGACCATGCCCTGGCTGGCGCGCTCCTCACGGAGGATGAGCCGCATGAAGGTGGACTTGCCGGAGCCGGAGGAGCCCACCAGGAAGACGAACTCGCCCTTCTCGATGTCGAGTGAGACGTCCCTGAGAGCTGGACGGCTCTGCTTCGGGTAGGTCTTGGAGACGTTGTCGAATCGGATCACGGATGCACCACGGTCGGCCGGGAGTAGGTGTGCGTGACCATACGCGAACCGGGCTGACGCGTGCATTCGGCGTCCCCCAATGAGGGAATTGTGACGGAACGCGAGGGGGAACGAAACGGGGCGTGCCGGACCTTGTACGGCGGGCCGCGCCGAAATCCGCCCGAGCTGGCACAGTGGTAGGGGGAACGGTCGCGTTTCCCTGAGCGTTGTGCGGAGAGAGCGTGTGATGCGGCTCCGCCGCGCGGGAGGAGGAAAGCGCATGACCTATGACCGACTGGTGTGCGCGAACTGCGCGGCGCCCGTGAGTGAGGGACGCTGCCGCGTGTGCCGGGCGAGCCGGGAGCGGATGGAGGACCAGGGACCGTTCGCGGGGCTGAATCCGGCGATGCTGATTGCGCTGATGGTGATCCTGGTGGCCGCTCTGGCGTTGCTGGCGCACCAGGCCGCCTGACCGGGCCGGTGGGCGCCGCCCGATGCGGCTGAGATGTACGCGTACGGGCCGCTGGAGCGGTTCCGGTACGCGGAAGGGCCCGGGAGGCCGTGACGGCCTCCCGGGCCCTTCTCCGTGCGTGTACGGCCTCTAGGCGACCGTACGACCGCCGCCGACCAGACGCGGCAGCATGCGGAAGCCGATGCCACCGGCGATCATCGTCGCGGCGCCGACCAGCAGGAACGTGGTCTCGGCCGCACCGGTCTCGGCGAGCTCGTCCTTGCCCTGGCCCTGCTCGACCGGCTGGTTGCCGACGCTGTCGGTGTCGGTGTTGTCGGCGCACGCGGCACCGTCGAGGTCGACGGTGCAGGTACCGGCACCATCGGTGTCACCGGTCGCGGAACCGGTGGTCCCGCCGTCCGTGCCGCCGTCCGTACCACCGTTGGTCGTTCCGCCGTCGGTCGTGGTGCCGCCGTTGCCGGTGGTCCCCCCGTTGCCGGTGGTCCCCCCGTTGCCGGTGGTCCCCCCGTTGCCGGTGGTCCCCCCGTTGCCGGTGGTCCCGCCGTTGCCGGTGGTGCCCCCGTCGGTCGTCGTACCGCCGTCGGTGGTGGTTCCGCCGTCGGTCGTCGTCCCGCCGTCGGTCGTCGTCCCGCCGTCGGTCGTCGTCCCGCCGTCGGTCGTGGTGCCACCGTCGGTCGTCGTACCGCCGTCGGTCGTCGTACCGCCGTCGGTCGTGGTGCCACCGTCCGTGGTCGTGCCACCGTCGTCGGCCCCACCGGCGGGGTTCTCGCCCGTGGTGCCCTCGTCGGCCCCACCGGCGGGGTTCTCGCCCGTGGTGCCCTCGTCGGCCCCACCGGCAGGGTTCGTCTCGCCGGCGAGCGACACGGTGGCGGTGAGGCCGTCGTCGCCGTCGACGCCGAGGCCAACGGCCTGCGCCGCGCCCGCGACGGTGAGCGAGGCACCCGCGGCGATGACCGCACCAGCGGCTATCCGCGCGACGCGGATTCGCGTCTTCTTCGTCATCTGTTGCTACCCCCAGTAGCTGATCTCGTCAAAGGAGCAGCCATATGCGGTCCACGGCCCTGCGGGGTCTCTCTCCGCGGGGCCACGCCGTACCGTGGTCATCCCGCCCGCCCCGATCACACCTGTCCCAGACATACACATGCTGCTCCAGCACCCTGTCCAGAGTTGAGGACTACGTCAAGGCCGTTGCGGGGCATACGCGCCGCTATAGGGGTTCTTGACGGCTATTCGGAATCACGACTGTGACGCATTCACCACACGGTCCCCCAACTCCCCTGTGCACGGCAGGACAAGGAAGGGCCCGGGCAGGATTCCCTGCCCGGGCCCGACAGCCGTACGGGGACGGCTACTTCTCGCTCTGCTTGCGCCAGCGGATACCGGCCTCGACGAAGCCGTCGATCTCGCCGTTGAACACCGCTTCCGGGTTGCCCATCTCGAAGTCCGTACGGAGGTCCTTGACCATCTGGTACGGGTGCAGGACGTACGAACGCATCTGGTTGCCCCAGGAGTTGCCGCCGTCGCCCTTGAGCGCGTTCATCTTCGCCTGCTCCTCCTGGCGGCGGCGCTCGAGGAGCTTCGCCTGGAGGACGTTCATCGCGGACGCCTTGTTCTGGATCTGCGAGCGCTCGTTCTGGCAGGAGACGACGATGCCGGTGGGCAGGTGGGTCAGGCGCACCGCGGAGTCCGTGGTGTTGACGCCCTGGCCGCCGGGGCCCGAGGAGCGGTACACGTCCACGCGGAGCTCGGACTCGTCGATCTCGACGTGGTCCGTCTGCTCGACCACGGGCAGCACCTCGACACCCGCGAAGGACGTCTGGCGGCGGCCCTGGTTGTCGAAGGGCGAGATCCGGACGAGCCGGTGGGTGCCCTGCTCGACGGAGAGCGTGCCGTAGGCGTACGGGACCTCGACGGCGAAGGTGGTCGACTTGATGCCGGCCTCTTCGGCGTACGCCGTCTCGTAGACCTCGGTCTTGTAGTTGTGCCGCTCGGCCCAGCGGAGGTACATGCGCTGGAGCTTCTCGGCGAAGTCCGCGGCGTCGACGCCACCGGCCTCGGCGCGGATGGTGACCAGGGCCTCGCGCGCGTCGTACTCGCCGGAGAGGAGCGTGCGGACCTCCATCTCGTCCAGCGCCTTGCGGACCGACTCCAGCTCGGACTCCGCCTCGGCCAGCGCGTCGGCGTCGCCCTCGTCCTCGGCGAGCTCGAAGAGGATGGAGAGGTCGTCGATACGGCCGCGCAGCGCCTCGGCCTTGCGGACCTCGGCCTGGAGGTGCGAAAGCTTGCTGGTGATCTTCTGGGCCGCATCCGGGTCGTCCCAGAGGGACGGCGCCGCCGCCTGCTCCTCGAGCGCGACGATATCGGCCCTCAGCGCATCCAGGTCCAGGACGGCCTCGATCGACCCCATGGTCGAGGAGAGGGACTTCAGCTCTTCGGAAATATCGACGACTGCCACGGGTCCAGCCTAACGGCTGGACGGGTGAACCTGTCCCTCCCCCGGATCCGGGCGGCGTCCGGGCGGTCCTCAGGGCGCCGACGGCGCCGAATTCCTCGTGTCCTGGGGAGTGGCGCCCGCGTCGTCACCGCTCGTCGCGAGCCAGCCGCCCACCCCTATCGCCGCGCAGAGGACGACGGCCGCCGCACCGAGGGTGATCCGCCGCTTGCGGACGGCCGCGGACCTGTTGCGGGCGGAGCCGGGCCGCGGGCGTCCGGGGGCGCGTGGGGCACGTGCGGTGCCCAGCGGGCCGCCGGCCAGCTCGTCGGGGGCCGGGACGCGCATGCTCGTATGGGTGTCCCGGTTGGAGTCCGGGGAGGAACCGGGGACCAGCGGGACCGCGCCGCGCCGGCGGGGCTCCTCGGGGGCCGGGGTGTACTGCTGCTCGTCGTACGCCTGCGGCTCGGCCTCGGTGTCCGGCTCGTCGACGTCCAGCGGGGGTATTCCGGACAGGAGCGGCAGCAGCTCGCGCAGGCGGGTGGCCAGCTCGGAGGCGCGGAGCCGGGAGGCCGGTGCCTTGGCCAGGCACTGGACCAGGAGCTGCCAGAGCTCCTCGGGGATGCCCGGCAGCGGGACGACCGTCTCGGTGACGTGGCGGCGCAGTACGGCGCCCGGGTGGCCGCCGCCGAAGGGCGTGAAGCCCGCGAGGAGCTCGTACAGCACCGTCGCGAGGGCGTAGATGTCCACGGCGGCGCGCGGCGGGAGGCCCTCGACGATCTCGGGGGCCAGGTAGTCCGGGGTTCCGATGATCTTGGTGGCCTTGGTGCGGCGCGGGGTGTCGATCAGCTTGGCGACGCCGAAGTCGGTGAGCAGGGCCGGGTGCGAGCCGCCGGGCCCCGGGGGGCCCTCCATGTCGAGCAGGATGTTCTCCGGCTTGACGTCGCGGTGGACCACTCCGGCACGGTGCGCGGCGGCGAGGCCGTCGGCCACGTCGGCGATGATCGCCGCGGCGGCCTCGGGCGCCAGGCGGCGTTCCCGGTCGAGCCGGGTGCGCAGGTCGGTGCCCCGTACGAGGTCCATGACGAGCGCCAGGTCGGTGCCGTCCACCACGAGGTCGCGGACGGCGACGACCTGCGGATGGTCGAGCCCGAGCAGGGCGGTGCGCTCCTGCACGAAGCGGCCCACGAGCTCCTGGTCGGACGCGAGGTCCTCGCGGAGCAGCTTGATGGCGACGGGGCCCTCGGGCCCCTCGCCGAGCCACACCGTGCCGGCGCTGCCGCGCCCCAGGATCTGGTGGGCGGTGTACCGGCTGCCGATATTCCGTGCCAAGACTGCTCCCTCAGCGGCTGGCGTTGACCCCCGGCGACAAAGCTACGCGGCGATCGGGGTGTTGCGTGCCCGGGACGGCGCCAACCTTCACTTCTGCGGGCGAATCGGCCCGCAGAAGTCGACAAAGCCACAGAGTGGCCGGCTTACTGCCCGGTCAGGTCGCCGGGCCGCTGCCGCCGAGGTCCTCGAACCACTGCGTGACCGAGGAGATCCCGTCCCCTATGGCCTCCCAGTAGCCCTTGCCCTGGGCGACCCAGTCCTGGAGAGGCGTCAGCTCCCAGATGAGCCAGCTGGCGACGACCAGCAGCAGCACCGTGAACAGACATCCCTTGAGGCAGCCGAGGCCGGGGATGCGCATGGGGTTGGAGCTGCGCTGCCGGGGCTGGCGCGGGGCCGGCTGCTGGGGTGCGGGCTGCTGCGGGGGCGCGTACTGCTGCCGCTGGGGCTGGTGTTGCGGCTGGTGCTGGGGCTGATGCTGCTGCGGCTGGTAGCGCTGGGGCTGCTGCTGCGGCGGGTACTGCTGGGCGCGCTGCGGCTGCGGGCGCTGCTGCTGACGCTGCGGAGGCTGCCGGTCGTGCTGCCGGTCCTGTTGCGGAGGCTGCTGCGGGGACTGCTGCTGACGCTGCGGACGCCGGCGCAGCGGGTCCTGGCTCGGGTCGAGGTACTGGACCTGCGTCTGCTCGTTGCGGTCGCGGGCCGCCTGGAGCTGGGACTGCCAGGGGTGCGGCTCGTCGGGGCGCGGCGGGCCGTCGGGGCGGGGCTGCACGGGCGGCATGACCGAGGTCGGGTCGGCGTGGCCCCCCGGGGTCTGCCGCATCACGCTGGTCGCGGCCGCCGGGTCGTAGGAGCCGGCGTTGCTCGGCAGCACCTGGGTCGGGTCGGCCGCGCCGGGGGTCTCCGGTACGGCGGCGGGCGCCGGGTCCGGTGCGAGCACAGCGCCCACGCCCTCGGCGGCGGCGATCTGCGCCGAGTTCGCGTGCACCCCGATGCCCGCGCCGACGGTACGCAGCGCACGGGCCAGGTTCACGGCGCTGGGCCGCTGGTCCGGGTCCTTGCGCAGGCAGCGCTCTATGACCGTCCACAGCGGTTCGGGGACGGTGGTGGGGCGTCGGGGCTCCTCGCTGAGGTGCCGGTGCAGGACTTCCAGGGCGGTGCCCCCGGCGAACGGCGGGCGGCCCGTGACCAGCTCGTACAGCAGGATGCCCGCGCCGTAGATGTCCACGGCGGAGGTCTGCGGACGGCCCTCCGCGGACTCGGGCGCCACGTAGGCGGGCGTGCCGACGAACTCATGGGTCCGGGTCAGCCCCGGGGAGTCCGCGAGGCGTGCGATGCCGAAGTCGGTGAGCATCGGGTGCATCTCGCCGTTGCGCTCGTCGAGCAGCACGTTGGCGGGCTTCAGGTCGCGGTGGACGACGCCGTCGGCGTGGCTGGCCGCGAGCGCGTCCGCGATCTGGGCGGTCAGCAGCGAGGCGGCGACAGGAGTGAGCGCGCCGTTCTCGCGGAGGTAGCGGTGCAGGTCTGGACCGTCGACGAGGTCCATCACGAGGGCGAGGAGATCGCCCTCGACGACGAGGTCCCGGGTGCGCACGATGTTCGCGTGGGTGAGCCGCAGGAGCACGGAGCGCTCGCGCAGGAACCGCATCACGACATCCGCGTCGTTGGCGAGCTCCTCCTTGAGCACCTTGATCGCGACGGTCTCGCCGGGCTGCCCGGCGACTGCCGCCTCGGCGCCCGCGGTCTCCCGCTGGCGGGCTCGCCAGACGGTGCCCGTGGCGCCGCGTCCGAGCGGCTCCTCGAGCAGGTACTTGCTGCCGACTGGCCGCACGTCACGCGCTCCCTGCTGATCGTTGTGCTCGCGGTCCCCCCGGCCCGCCCGGATGTCGCGGCCCACTCTAGTGCCGCCGTACGGGGCACCGGCCGGTCGTCCTCAGGTCGTGTTGCCACCGCGCCCCGCCACCCCTGTCCGAGGGAGGACGCTCACGCCGAAGGGTTGGTTGCCGAACGAGTGTGCAGCACTCCCCGTTCAGGGCCAAGCAGGAACTTTTGCACGCACAGTCGGCCATTCAAGATCACTAAGCGGTCACCCCCGGGCGTGTTGTCAGTGGCAGGTGCGAGGATGCCTCCAGCACGGAACCACGAGGTCGGCAACCTCGCGCTCCGTGACGACCTGTACCGGACGACGCGTCCGTGCCGGGTGGGGGGAATCACAGGGCATTTCCCCTGCCGGGCGCCCCGCGCAGAAGGGACCGCTGACGGCGATGCAGATCCGGCTGACCGTCCTCGCGCCGCGCAGCGGCCAGACCCCGGCGCGCACCTGCGACGTGCTCGTCACCGCTCCGGCGGGGACCGCTCTCTCGGCCGTCGCCTCGAACCTGGCCGCGGCGGTGACCGGTCCGGAAGGCTCCCTCGGCGGCGGCGCCGTCGTGCTGTACGCCGGACGCGAGCGCCTCGACCCGCAGCGCTGCTCCCTGGGTGAGCCGCCCCTGGTGGACGGCGCGGTGCTCTCGCTCCAGCTGCCCGGTGACGACGAGGCGGCGGACGACACCGTACCCGCGCGGCTGCACGTGATCGCGGGCCCCGACGCCGGCGGCGTCCATCTGCTGCACGGCGGGCAGATCCGCATCGGCCGCTCCGCCGAGGCGGACGTCCCGCTCGACGACCCGGACGTGTCCCGGCTGCACTGCGCGGTGACGGTCTCCGAGGACGGCCGGGTGTCGGTCGCCGACCTGGGCTCCACCAACGGCACCTCGCTGGACGGTACGGAGATCGGCGACCGCCCGGTCCGGCTTGCCCCTGGGGCCCTGCTGCGCCTGGGCGAGTCGACGCTCCGGCTGACGACGGGCACCCGTACGCCCTCTCTCCCGACGGCCCCCGACGGCGAGGGCCATCTGCGGGTCGCCCGGGCGGAGGTCGCGGGCGCCCCCGGAGCGGACCCGGACGAGGGCGCGCGGGAGTACGACGACCGGGCCGACGGGGGGCACAGCCATGCCCACAGCCGGGCGGCCACCGGCCACGACACCCACGACCCGCACGACGGCGGGCCCGCCGGACACGGCGAGCACCGCGGCAGGCCCGACGGACCCCGGCCGCAGGTCACCCACGGACGCGGCACCGGCCCCACCCCCGGCGAGACCCCGCGGCGCGGCGGCATAGGCGCCTGGGCGCGGCGCCTGGCAGGCGGCAAGGGGGAGCCGGAGCCCCCGGCAGAGGCCGGCACCGACACCTCCCCCTCCTTCCCCGCCCCCTCCCTCCCGGCTCCTTCGCCCTCCGCCCCCGCCGGGACCTGGCCGGATCCCGCCACCGTGCTCCTCACCGCGCTCGGCCCCGGCCCCCGGCTGTGGGAGCGCGACAGCACGCACCCGGAGGCCCTCGTCGTACGGCTGGGCACGACGGAGCGGGCCGACCTGTCCGCCGTTCCGGTCACCGTGGGGCTGCGGGAGGCCGGTTCGCTCGGTCTCGCCGGGCCCCGGGCACGGCTGTCCGGACTGGCCCGCTCGACGGTGGCGCAGCTCGCCGCGCTGCACTCCCCGTTCGACCTGGAGATCGTGCTGATCAGCACGGACCGGGCCCGCAGCGCCGAGGAGCGGCGGCGCGAGTGGTCCTGGCTCGGGTGGCTGCCGCATCTGCGGCCGATGCACGGCCAGGACTGCAGACTGCTCCTGGCGTACGACCGCGAGCAGGCGGACGCCCGCGCGGCGGAGCTGGTGCGGCGCCTGGAGGAGGGTCCGCTGGGCTCCGGCTGGGCGAGTGCCGACCGGGCCTCGGTGACCGAGGCCGCCCACCGGCACGCGGGTCCCCACACGGTGGTGATCCTGGACGGCGACCCCGGTTCGGCGGCCCTGCGCGAGACCACGGCGGCCCTGGCCGGTGCGGGAGCGGCGGCCGGTATCCACCTCGTCTGCCTGGCCGAGACCCCGGCCGCCTCGCCCACGTCCCCGGTCGCCGCGACCTACGACAGCGCGTGCCGGGCCTCGATCGCCTTCCGTGAGTGCGGCGCGGTCGCGATGCTGAGCGGCGATGTGGCGACCGCGCTGCGACTGCTGCGCACGGCGGGTGGGCGGACCGCCGGGCACGGCACCGTCGCCGCGGTGGACGCGGTGTCGGCGGCCTGGGCCGAGCGGTTCGCGCGCGCCCTGGCCCCCCTGCGGGAGGAGGGCTCCGCCGCCCTGTCCGGCAGACCCACGGCCGCCGCCCTGCCCCCGTCCGCCCGGCTGCTGGACGAGCTGGGTCTGGCCAGGGCCACCCCGGCCTCCCTGATGGCCCGGTGGGCGTCCACGGCACAGGACCAGCCGGGTGCCACGGTGCGCACGGCGGCCCCGGCCGGCGCGGACCTGGACACGACGAATTCCGGCCGCACCCTGAGCACCGACCCCCGGGTGGGCCAGCAGCGCGAGGCCCCCGAACCGGGGCGTACGCCGTTCCGGAGCGGCGGAGCCACCAGCTCGGGTTCGGGCCACTCCCCCTGCACCCCGGGCACGGTGCCCGCCCAGCGGCGTGATGCGCCGGCCGCCGCGCCCGCGGCGTCGTCCGGCTGCGCGGGACGCCCGGTGCTCGTGCTCGGCGCCGGCCCCCACGGCCCCCTGTCCGTCGATCTGGCCGACGAGGGACCGCACATGCTGATCGAGGGACCGGCGGGCAGCGGCCGTACGGAGCTGCTGCGGGCGGTGGCCGCCTCGCTGGCCGCAGCGGCCCGGCCCGACCGGCTCGGCATCCTGCTGATCGACGGTGCCGGCGGTGAGCGCGGGGAACGCGGCGAGGGGCTGCGCGCCTGCACCGAGCTGCCGCACGTCTTCACACATCTGGTCGCCTCCGACCCCGTACGGATGCGGGAGTTCGCCCAGGCGCTCGGCGGTGAGCTGAAGCGCCGCGCGGAGCTCCTCGGACAGCTGGACTTCTCCGAATGGCACACGCGGTACGAGGACTCGCGGACGCATACCGGAAGGCGCCCCTCCGGCGCCGCCGAACAGCGCGGCGACATCGAGTCCCCCGCCAGTGGCACCCTGCGGCTGCGGCCCGCGGCGGCCCGGTCCATGGACCCCGGCCCCTCCCCGCTGCCCCGGCTCGTCGTCCTGGCCGACGACTTCGACGCCCTGGTCGCCCCGGCCCTCGGCAGCCCCGGCCGCCCGTCCGCCGGGTCCGTCGTGCGGGTGCTGGAGGCCGTGGCCAGGGACGGCGGACGGCTCGGCGTCCATCTGGTCGCCACCTCCGCCCGCCCGGACCGCACCGAGGACACGGAGCTGGCGCGCGGGGCCCGGCTGCGCATCGTGCTCGACCCGCCCGTCGTACCGCCGTCGCCGGACGAGGCCGCCCCGGGCCGCGGACGGCTGGGACATCCGGACGGCCGGGTGACGCCGTTCCAGGGCGGCCGGGTCACCGGCCGCATCCCGCGCACGGCGACGCTGCGCCCCGTCGTCGTGCCGCTGGAATGGGAGCGGATGGGCGATCCGCCGACCCGCCGGCAGGTGCGTGAGCTGGGCAACGGACCCACCGACCTCGCTCTCCTGGCCAGCGCCCTGGAGCGGGCGGCGCGCTCGGTGAACGCCGGGCGGCTCCCCCCACTGGCCCCCTCCCACTCGTGAACTTCGTCCCGTCTCCAAAGTTTTGACATGACGTCACGAGCCGATCACGATCTCTACGCTGAGGGTCGTACCGGTATTGCGGCACCCGTGGACCCGGCGTAGGACTGTGCGCACGGACGACGAGTTGAACCGCGCCATGCGAGTCGCCACCGGCACCCCGAGAGACGCACCGTGGGTCCCGGTCCACGCATGCGCGCTCATGAAGAGACGGGGCAGGGATGCGCACAACCCTTCGCATGCGTAGGGCCGCACTGGTGTTCACCGCGATCGGAGCGCTGGCACTCAGCGGCTGCGGTGGGGGCGAGGACGGCAAGGACACGAAGATCGAGAAGTCCGGCTCGGGCAAGGACAGTCCGTCGACCGTCACGCTGCCGAAGCTGGACGGCGAGAAGATCTCGGTCGCCGCGGTCTGGACGGGCCCCGAGCAGGCGAACTTCACCAAGGTGCTGGACGAGTTCGAGAAGCGCACGGGGGCCGCGGTCACCTTCGTCCCGGCGCAGGACCCGATCGTCAACTTCCTCGGTACGAAGATAGCGGGAGGCCAGCCGCCGGACGTCGCGATGATCCCGCAGGTGGGCGCGATCCAGCAGGCCGTGGCCAAGAAGTGGGCCAAGCCGGTCGGCGCGGAGGCCAAGGCCCAGCTCGGTCAGAACTACACGCAGGTCTGGCAGGACCTGGGCGCGGTGGACGGCACCCAGTACGGCGTCTACTTCAAGGCCGCCAACAAGTCCCTGGTCTGGTACAACTCCCAGGCGTTCGAGAACGCGGGCGCGAGCGAGCCGAAGACCTGGAAGGACTTCATCGCCACGGCCGAGACGGTCTCCGCCTCCGGTGTCACCCCGGTGTCGGTCGCGGGCGCGGACGGCTGGACGCTCACCGACTGGTTCGAGAACATCTACCTCTCCCAGGCGGGCCCGGAGAAGTACGACCAGCTGGCCAAGCACGAGATCAAGTGGACGGACCCGTCCGTGAAGGACGCCCTCACCACCCTCGCCGAGCTCTTCGGCAAGCCGGAGCTCATCGCGGGCGGCGCGGACGGCGCCCTGCAGACCGAGTTCCCGACGTCCGTCACGCAGACGTTCACCGGGGGCGACCAGCCCAAGGGCGCCATGGTCTTCGAGGGTGACTTCGTCTCGATCAACATCGCGCAGACCAAGGCGAAGATCGGTACGGACGCCAAGGTGTTCCCGTTCCCGGCGGTCGGCGCGGACTCCCCCGTGGTGACGGGCGGCGACGCGGCCGTGGCGCTCAAGGACAGCAAGGGCGCCCAGGCGCTGCTGACGTGGCTCGCCTCGACCGACGCGGCGAAGATCTGGGCCGAGGAGGGCGGGTTCATCTCGCCCAACAAGTCGCTGGACGCGGCCGCGTACCCGAACGATGTGCAGCGCACCATGGCCGAGGCGCTGATCGCGGCCGGTGACGACGTCCGGTTCGACATGTCCGACCAGGCCCCGCAGTCGTTCGGCGGGACGCCCGGGAAGGGCGAGTGGAAGATCCTCCAGGACTTCCTGAAGAACCCGAAGGACATCGCGGGGGCCCAGACGAAGCTGGAGTCCGACGCGGCCGCGGCGTACAAGAGCTGACGGGATGAGCACAGTGAAAGCGGGGGGCTCCGACCCGGCGCCCCCCGCCGGCCGACGTCCCTACGGACCCTCGCGCGTCCGCACACCCAGGAGCGTGACCGGCACCCGACGGGTCATCGCTGCGGCGTTCCTGCTGCCGGCCCTGGTGCTGCTCGGCGCACTGGTCGTCTATCCCATCGTGTACTCCGTCTACCGGTCCTTCCTCGACCAGGCGGGTACCGGCTTCGCGGGCCTCGACAACTACAGGGCGCTGTTCACGGACGACACCATCCGTACGGCGGTCAGGAACAACGCCGTCTGGGTCGTGTTCGCGCCGACGGTCGCCACCGTTCTCGGGCTGATCTTCGCGGTGCTGACCGAGCGCATCCGGTGGGGTACGGCGTTCAAGCTGATCGTCTTCATGCCGATGGCGATCTCGATGCTGGCCGCGGGCATCATCTTCCGGCTGGTGTACGACCAGGCCCCGGAGCGCGGGATCGCCAACGCCGTGGCGGTGGGTGTGCACGACACCTTCTCCGCGTCCTCGGGCTTCCCGAAGGCGCATCCGCTCCCGGTCCACCCGCTGAAGGCGGGCGGTGGCGGTTCCTTCGTCACGAAGGAACCCGTCCGGGCCGGTGAAGCGGTGCGGTTGCCGCTGGTGGGGGTGGCGCCCGCGAAGATGCCGGGCGACGCCCGGCCGGCGAAGGCCGCGACCACCGCGGCCGGCGGGAAGATCACCGGCACCGCGTGGCTGGACTTCACCAAGGGCGGGGGCGGCAAGCCCAATGTCGTCGACCCCGAGGAGCTCGGCCTCAAGGGCATCACGGTCGAGGCGGTCAGGGACGGCAAGGTCGTCGCCTCGGCCACGGCGGGCGCGGACGGCGTGTTCACCCTGCCCGCCTCGGCCGACGGCGCACAGATCCGGCTCCCGGCGGACAACTTCCGGGAGCCGTACAACGGCGTCGACTGGCTCGGGCCGACCCTGGTGACGCCCGGGATCATCGGCAGCTACGTGTGGATGTGGGCGGGCTTCGCCATGGTGCTGATCGCGGCGGGCCTGGCCGGCCTGCCGCGCGAGCTCCTGGAGGCGGCCCGGGTGGACGGTGCGAACGAGTGGCAGGTGTTCCGCCGGATCACGGTCCCGATGCTCGCACCGGTCCTGGCGGTGGTGCTGGTCACCCTGATGATCAACGTACTGAAGATCTTCGACCTGGTCTTCATCATCGCGCCGGGCTCCTCCCAGGACGACGCGAACGTCCTGGCACTCCAGCTGTACCGGTCCTCGTTCGGCACGGACGCGGACCTGGGCATCGGCAGCGCCATCGCGGTACTCCTGCTGCTGCTGGTGATCCCGGTGATGTTGTTCAACATCCGCAGGATGCGGAAGGAGGGACGCCGATGACGACGACCGAGCCGGTGATGTCGGACCGGGCCACGGATGCCGTGCCCGAGCCGGTGAAGGTCCGGCCGCCTCTCGGCGCGCGGATCGCGGCCCGTGCGGGCGGCGGGGTCATGCGGGTCTTCCTCGTCCTGGTCGCCCTGTTCTGGCTGATGCCGACCATCGGGCTGCTGCTGTCCTCGCTGCGCGGGGCGGAGGACATCGCGGCGACCGGCTGGTGGAAGATCTTCACCGCCCCGTCCGAGCTGACCTTCGACAACTACCAGCGGCTGCTGGACAATTCGACGATCACCGATTCACTCCTCAGCACGGTCCTGATCACCGTGCCGGCCACCTTCCTGGTGGTGGTGATCGGCTCGCTCGCCGGATACGCCTTCGCCTGGATGGAGTTCCCGGGCCGCGACTGGTGGTTCCTGGTGGTCGTCGGGCTGCTGGTGGTTCCCGTGCAGGTCGCCCTGATCCCGGTCTCCGAGCTCTTCGGCACGATCGGGATCTTCGAGACCACCTTCGGCGTGATCATGTTCCACACGGCGTTCGGCCTGCCGTTCGCCATCTTCCTGCTGCGGAACTTCTTCGCCGAGATCCCGCGCGAGCTCCTGGAGGCCGCACGGCTGGACGGGGCCGGCGAGATCAGGGTGTTCACCCGGGTCGTGATGCCGCTCGGCGGCCCGGCGATCGCCTCGCTCGGGATCTTCCAGTTCCTGTGGGTGTGGAACGACATGCTGGTGGCGCTGATCTTCGCGGATTCCGATTCCCCGCCGATCACCGTGGCGCTGCAGCAGCAGGTCCGCCAGTTCGGCAACAACATCGACGTGCTGGCGCCCGGCGCCTTCGTCTCGATGGTGATTCCGCTGGTGGTGTTCTTCGCCTTCCAGCGGCAGTTCGTGTCCGGTGTGATGGCGGGCGCCGTCAAGTAACGCGATCCGGCACAGCACATTCGTTCGTCAACACCAGGGCGGCCCGTTCACTCGTGACCGGGCCGCCCTACCTCGCTGTTCCCCCGAATGCCATATCCGGCGTAACCATGTCACTCCATCGGCCGTTTGCGGGCCACCTGCCCGCCCGCGAGCGACCCCTGGATGTGTTGTGCCCCGGTTCAGTGTCATCGTGCCCGCGTACCGGGTCCAGGCGTATCTGCACGCGTGTCTCGACTCCGTGCTGAACCAGTCCTTCAAGGACTACGAGATCATCGTGGTCGACGACTGTTCACCGGACGCCTGTGGCCCGATCGCCGACGAGTACGCCGCCCGTGACCCCCGGGTCAGCGCCGTGCACCTCCCGCGCAACGCCGGCCTCGGCCCCGCCCGGAACGCCGGGGTGGCCCGGGCGTGCGGGGACTACCTGCTCTTCCTGGACGGCGACGACACGTTCACCCCCGAGGCGCTGCAGACCATCGCCGACCGTCTGGAGGCCACCGGCGGGCCCGACGTCCTGGTCTACGACTACGCCCGTACGTACTGGTCGGGCGAGAGCGAACGCAACACCTTCGCCCACCACCTCGCGGAGACCGGCCCCGCCTCCTTCCGGCTCACGGAACGGCCCGAGCTCCTCAAGGTCCTGATGGTCGTCTGGAACAAGGCCTACCGCCGCGAGTTCGTCGAGGCCGAGGGCTTCGCCTTCCCGCCCGGCTACTACGAGGACACCCCCTGGACCTATCCGGTGCTGATGGCCGCCGGATCGATCGCCGTCCTGGACGCGGTCTGCGTCGGCTACCGCCAGCGGCGCCGGGGGAACATCCTCTCCACCACCACGCACAGGCACTTCGACGTGTTCGACCAGTACGACCGGGTCTTCGCCTTCATCGACGCCCGCCCCGAACTCGCGCTCTGGCGGCCGGTGATGTTCCGCCGGATGCTCGACCACTTC
Source organism: Streptomyces sp. NPDC058637 (assembly GCF_042717325.1). NCBI lineage: Bacteria > Bacillati > Actinomycetota > Actinomycetes > Kitasatosporales > Streptomycetaceae > Streptomyces > Streptomyces sp. NPDC058637. The sequence goes on from NZ_JBHXRD010000021.1 coordinate 126,909, forward strand.
TCGACGCTGTACACCTCCCACGCCCGGCTTCCGCGTGGCAGCCGGGCCCCGTTCTTCCGCCGGGCCCGCGCCCACTGCCGCCGCTACCGCACCCCGGGCGCCCCCGTACCGGGCCGGACCCGGCTGCGGCACGCGCTGTTCCGGCTGGGCGCACACCGCACGTACCGCGCCCTGTGGGCCGCGCAGCAGCTGCGCGGCCGGCTGCGCCGGAGCACCACGACGCTGCGCCGTGCGGTGCGGGGCGCGGTCCTCCAGCTGCACTACCGCGTCCAGCTCCGGCTGCCCGTACGGCCGCGGGAGGCGGTGTTCGCGGCCTACTGGCACCGCGGCTACACCTGCAGCCCGGCGGCGCTGGAGGCCACCGCCCGCGCGCTCGTCCCCGGGCTGCGCACCTCCTGGATCTGCCGCCCCGAGGACGCGCACACCGTCCCGGCGGCCACCCGCGTGCTGCACCCGGGGACGTTCGCCTACTGGACGGCCCTGGCCCGCTCCAGGTACCTCGTGAACAACGTCAACTTCGATCGCCGGCTGGCGAAGAGGCGGGGCCAGGTACTGCTGCAGACCCACCACGGGACGCCGCTGAAGACCATGGGGACCGATCTCGCGCACCGCCCGGCGGCGGCCGGCTCCATGGACTTCGAGCAGCTGCTCCGCAACACCGACAAGTGGGACTACTCGCTGTCCGCCAACCAGCACTCCACGCTCGTGTGGGAACGCACCTACCCCTCCGGCTACACCACGCTGGAGTACGGCAGTCCGCGCAACGACGTGTTCCACCGCGCGGACCCCGCCCAGATCGCGCGGCTGCGCGAGCGCCTGGCCGTCCCGCCCGGCAGCATCGCCCTGCTGTACGCACCGACCCACCGGGACTACCGGCGCGACCAGCACCACTCCCTGGACCTGGACCGGCTCGTCCGGGTCCTGGGGCCGCACTTCGTCGTGCTGGCCCGCTCGCACTATCTGGACGAGGCGGCCAGGACCACGGCCGGGCGCACCCCGCATCCACGGATCATCGACGTCAGCGCCCACCCGTCCGTCGAGGAACTCTGCCTCGCCTCGGACGCGCTGGTCACGGACTACTCGTCGCTGATGTTCGACTACGTCAACCTGGACCGGCCGGTCGTCCTCCATCTGGAGGACAGGCAGGCGTACGAGGCGGCGCGCGGCACGTACTTCGATCTGGAGGCGTTCCCCCCCGGGGCGGTGGCGCGCGACCAGGAGGAGCTGCACGAGATCTTCGCCACGGACCACTGGCGCGGCCCCCGGTCCGCGCAGCGGCGGGCGGCGTTCCGGGCCCGGTTCTGTCCGTACGACGACGGGCACGCGGCGGAGCGGGTGGTGCGCCGGGTCTTCCTGGACGACACCTCCGGGCTGCCGCTGCCCGTACCGCTGACGAGCCGGGGCCCGACCGGGGTGCCCCGGCAGGTGCCGGTGCGGGAGTACACGAACGGGTGAGGCCCCCGGGGTGCGGACATCCTCCCGCCCACGGGGGCCTCCACCCGGGGGCGACCCCCGGCCTCCGACCGTCTGCCTCCGGCTCAGCGTTCCAGGAACGCGAACAGCTCCTCCCAGCGGCGCACGATCTCCGCCTCCGAGAACCGCTGGACGTTGGTCCTGGCCCGGTCCCCCATCGCGTCCCGCAGCCGGGGGTTGCCGGTGAGCCGGAGCAGCCGGTCGGCGAGCGCGCCGATGTCCCCGGCGGGCGCGAGCAGTCCGTCCTCGCCGTCACGCACGATCTCACGCACCCCGGGCGCGCAGTCGAAGGCCGCGCACGGCACACCGCTCGCCATGGCCTCCAGCAGCGCGAGCGGGAAGCCCTCGCCCCGCGAGGACTGGACGAAGACGGAGGAGGCGGCGAGCGCGCCCGGAACGTCGTCCGTGGGCCCCCGCCAGCCGACCGACCCGTCCAGCCCCAGGCCGGTGCACTGCTCCCTGAGGCTCGCCGCGTCCTCGCCGGCCCCGTACACGTCCAGGCGCCAGTCGGGACGCCGCGGGGCCACCAGCGCCCAGGCGTCCAGGAGCATGTCGATGCCCTTCTGGTCGGTGAGCCTGCCGATGCTCGCCACCGACTTCTCGCGCCGGGGCGAGGGCACGTCGGGCAGTGCGGCGAGCGCGTTCGGCATGAAGCCGACGTTGTTCATCCCGTCGCCGGCCCAGCTGTCGGCGTCCGCCTCGGTGAGGACGAGCCAGCGGTCGAGGCCCGCGTAGTGCCTCTTGATCCAGCGGTAGCGGTGGCTCGCCCGGGAGTAGTCGTAGGACTCGTGGCTCATCCCGATGACCCGCAGGCCGGTGGTGTCCGCCTCCGTGACCCACTCCATCGCCCAGACCTGGCTGACGATCACCACGCCCCCGGGCGCCGCGGTGCGGAAGATCTCCGAGAGCCGTCCGACGGCCCGGCGCTTGTCCGCCGCACGCGCGGCCTCGTTCCGCCGGGCCGTGATCCGGAAGCGGTCCCGCACCCCCCTGGGCGCCCAGGGGGTCGGCGGATGAGCCGGGTACAGGGCGGTGACGGGGTATCCGGGCGGGTCGGGCAGGGCCATCCTGAGCTCGGCGGCGTGGATGCCGACGGTGTGTACCCGGTGGCCCCGCTGCTGGAACAGCTGGGCGGTCCGGTGCATCCAGCCGGTCACCCCGCCGAGTTCGTCCGTGCTGTTGGAGACGATGAAGACGTCACGGCCGCTCATCGGCGGACCTCCCGGTACCGGTGTTCGTGGCTCCGGACAGATACCGGGCGAAGACGGTGTCGACGACCGCCCGCGCCGCGTCCCCCCGGTCGTAGGCGCCGAACTCCCGGGCGAAGCCGGCCCGGCGTTCCTGGAAGCCGGTGTCCGCGGCCTTCAGCCGGGCCAGCACGTCGAAGAGTTCGTCCTCGGTGGCGGTCACCGGCCCGGGTGCCTTCTCCCGCAGGTCGAAGTAGCTGCCGCGGTCGGCGGCGTACGCGTCGAGGTCGGGCGCGAACAGGACGATCGGCCGGTCCAGGAGCGCGTAGTCGAACATGATGGACGAGTAGTCGGTGACCAGGACGTCGGCGAGCGTGAGGAGTTCGCTCACGTCGTGGTGGTCCGAGACGTCCACGACCGTCCCCGGCGGGCACACGGGCAGGCTCGCCGCCTCCAGGTAGTGCGCCCGCACCAGCAGGGTGTACTCGTCACCGAAGCGCTCGGCGAAGCGTGCCGCGTCCAGGAGGAGCCCTCGCCGCTTGTGCCTCCCGGGCCCGCCGCGGAACGTCGGCGCGTACAGGACGGTCCTGCGGTGGTCGGGCAGCCCCAGCCGCGCCGCGAGCGCCGGACGCGGGAGCCGGCCCTCGGCCTCGTCCCTGGCCCGGGCCGCGAGGAGGGCGTCGTTGCGCGGGTACCCGGTGCGCAGCAGGGTCCGCTCGGGAAGCCGGTAGGCGCGGGCGAGGGTGCGCACGTCGTGCTCGGAGCGGACGAGGAAGTGGTCGAAGCGGTGCACGGCCTGCTGGAGCCGCTCACGCCGCGGGGAGTTCAGCAGGCGCACCCGGGTCTCGTCGAAGCCCATGCGCTTGTACGCCGAACCGTGCCAGGTCTGCAGGTAGGTGGTGCCGGACGGCTTCGCGAGGTGCTGGGGGAAGCCCTGGTTGTCGACCCAGTACTCGGCCCGGGCCAGCGCCCACAGATATCGCCAGGACCACCGGCGTACGAGCCGCGCGCCGTCGGCCGGGAAGCCCTCGGGGGAGTTGTCGTACGACCAGACGCAGCGCAGCGGCAGGCCCCGCGCGCGCACCTCCTCGTGGACGGCCCGGGGGCTGTCGCCGTAACAGGTGCCCATGTGGCTCTCGAAGACCACGGACCCCTTGCGTACGGGCAGCCGGAGGAGCCAGGAGTGGTAGACGGAGACCTTGAACCCCCGGGCGTGCAGCCGGTCGCGGCGCCTGCGCAGGCTCCGCAGCAGGAGCCGGGCCCGGCGCGCGGGGCGGAAGTGGGTGGCGTAGTGGACCAGGCGCCCGGCCGTGCGGGCGGGGCGGCGGTGCGCTTCGAGGCGCAGCGCGAGGTGGTCCTTGAGCGTGACGTAGGGCTGCCAGGTGTCCCCGGCCGCCGGGCCGAGCCTGGGCAGGGCGCGGAACCGGTCCGCCGGGCCGACGAGGTCGTGGGCGGCGAAGAGGTCGCTGACCGCGCGGGTCCGGCCGTCCTCCACCACCATCCGGGCGTCCCACACGGTGTCGCGGACCCCGAGGGGGCGCAGCGCGCGGGTGAGGTCGGCGCGGGTGCTCCAGTGGATTCCGGTGGCCCCGCGCCGCAGTTCGTCCACGGGCACGCGGAAGGCGCGGGAACCGTCCCGTACGCGGAATTCGAGATGCGCCACTGGTGACGGTCCGGGGCCGGTGTGCGCGGGCAGCACGAGGTGGCCCTCCAGCAGGACCCGGCGGCCGTCGGTCTCGCAGCGGGTGAGCCGGTTCATCAGCCGCAGCTCGCCGAACACGCGGTGCTGGTGCCCCAGTCCGGTGACGTCGAGCGCCGGGTCCGCCTCCCCGCCAGGCCAGTACACGCGCCCGTCGTCCGCCACGGTGAGCGGCGCGGCCACGGTGCCCCGTCGGCGCAGCGCGTACGCCGCCGCGAGCACCCCGTCCGCGTCACCGCGCTCCAGCAGCCGGACGGCCGCGCGTTCGGCGGGCGGCAGGGTGAGCAGGGCCGGCTCCGGGACGCTGTCGGGGAGCACCCGGGCGGCCGTCGCGGCGATCCGGTCCCGCTCGGCGGCGGGCAGCAGCGGAAAGGTGCGCACCAGCGGTACGAGGCGGTCGTGCAGGAACGCCTCGTCACGTGCCGCGCACAGCCCGGCCCGGCCCCGCGCAGCCAGGAGGTGGCCGACCCCGCGGTGCGCCTCGACCAGTCCGGCGAGGTCGCGGCCGTCGTCGGGGACGCCGTGTCCGGAGACGATCCGGCGGCGGACGAGCGCGATCCGGCCCACCGCCTCGGCGGCCTCGGGGCCGAACAGGATCTCGCTGCGGGTGAGGCCGTCGCCGTAGCGCAGGGCGTGCCGCTCCCGTGCCTCCCGGCGCAGGCAGAAGCCGGTGACCAGGGCGTCGTGCACGGCGAGCCCGGGGGCGTCGGCGAGTCCGCCGACGGCACGGGAGCGCTCGAACAGCGGCTGCTGCCAGGGCGGTTCCCGCTCCTTGTCCCCGTCCCCGGTGAGCCGGCTCCAGCGCCCGGCGACCAGGTCGGCGCCGGTGCGCGCGCCGGCGTCCCAGAGGTTGCGGCAGGCGTGCTCCTGGAGGCGTTCGCCGTCGCCGAGCACCAGGACGTAGGTGCCCCGGGCCGCGTCCAGACCCGTGTTGCGGAGGGCCGCGACGCGGTCCGCGCGGGCGTCGGCGTCGAGGAGGCGCACCCGGTCCGGTGAACGCCCGGCGAGTGACACGGCCGCCGTGCGGAGGGCCGGGCCGCCGTCCGCGGGCAGGACGACGAGGGCCTCGACGGCCCGCAGCGTCTGGTCGAGCACGGACTCCACGGAGGCCCGCAGGGCCGCTTCCCCGCCCGGGGCCGCGGTGACGACACAGCTGAAGTCGGGGGCGCTCACGGCTGGTCCCCCTTCAGCATGCGGTCCACGACCCGGGCCGCCGCCGTCCCGTCGTCGAAGTCGCAGAACGACTCGCGGAAGCGCTCGTACGCCTCCTCGTAGGCGGCGGCCGTGGCCTCCGGGTCGCGCAGGGCCTCGACGACCCCGGCCGTGGTGGGGGTCAGCGGGCCGGGTGCCAGGTTCTCGAAGTCGAAGCAGAAGCCGCGCAGGGTGTCGCGGTAGTGCTCCAGGTCGTAGGTGTGGAAGACCATCGGCCGGCCGGTCTGCGCGAAGTCGAACATCAGGGACGAGTAGTCCGTGACCAGCGCGTCGCTGATCAGCATCAGCTCGGCGACGTCCGGGTGGCGCGACACGTCACGGACGAAGTCGCTCTCCGGGACGCTCCCCCCGACCAGGTAGTGGCGGCGCACCAGCAGGACGTGGTCGTCGCCGAGCGCCTTCCGCGTCTGTTCCAGGTCCAGTCGGAGATCGAGCCCGTACCGGCCGCTCCGCCTGGGGCCGTCGTCGCGCCACGTGGGGGCGTACAGGACGACGCGACGGCCGTCGGTCACGCCGAGCGACTGCCGTACGGCGGCGGCGACCTTCGCCCGGTCCGGTGCGTACAGCAGGTCGTTGCGCGGGTAGCCGCACTCCAGGACCTCGCCGGTGTGACCGAAGGCGCGGCGCAGGACGGGTGTGGAGAAGCTGTTCGGCGAGACGAGCACGCTCCACTGGGCGGCGCGGCGCGGCATGGACGCCATGTACGCGGTGTCCGCGTGGGGACTGCCCTCCAGGTCGCGGCCGACGCGCTTGAGCGGGGTGCCGTGCCAGGTCTGGACGACGAACTGGCCGTCGGCCCGCTCGAACCACTGGGGCAGCTGGGTGTTGGTGACGATCCAGCGGCTGCGGGCCAGCGCCTCGTGCCACTCGGCGCTGTGCAGGGCCACGGCGCGGACCCCGGCGGGCACGGCGGCCTGCTGGTCGCGCACCACCCAGAGGTGCTCGACGCCGGTGGCGCGACGTGCCAGTTCCTCGTGGACGGCGCGGGGCGAGTCCGAGTACTGGCGGCCGTCGAAGCTGGAGTACAGCACGGCCTCACGCAGCTCACCGCCGCGCGCGCCGGCGTATCCGGCGCGCAGCCGGCGCTGCCCGTACGCTCCCCGGTCCCGCGCCGGCAGGATGCTGCCGGACTCCAGGCAGAGCCGGTCGTGGAAGCGCCGCTCCAGTGTGAAGCGGCGCCCGCCGGACTCCTGGCCCCGCGGCAGCCCCGCGTGGAGCTGGTGCACCACGCGCAGCGGGAGGTAGCGCTCCGGGTCCCGCTCGCCCGGTGCCCGGAGGAAGGGGTACCAGCGGCCCTCGGCGAGCGGGAGGGTGCCGCCGATGCCGTCGACCGCCCCGGGCACGAGCTCCGTACGGAAGGACTCCCCCGTCCGCTCGACGACGAAGGCGCTCTCCTCCTGGTGGCCGCTGTGCCGCAGGACCATTTCGAGCGGCTGCCCGGGGGCGGCCGGGCAGCTGCCTTCGAGGACGAGGCCGCCACCGTCCGGCCACGACACACGTCCGACGACGGGCTGCGCGGTCCGGTCGGTGAGGACCAGGTCGCCGGATGGGTTGGCCGCGGCGTACACCTCCCGGTCCCCGGCCAGCGGGTAGCGTCCGGCGTCGGTCTCCGGGCGTGCCGCCACCGTCAGCCGGTCCGGCCCGCCGACCAGTTGGACGCCCCAGTCGCCGTCGGAGCGCCCGAACGCGTCGAGCGGCACCTCGGCGACGATGGTGCACCCGTCCGTCCCGCCGCTGACCACCAACGGGAACTCCCGGGTCTCCTTCGTGCGCCACTCCTGGATCCGCAGGGCCGTGGGCTCGCTCCCGTCCAGGACCCGCACCGTGATCCGTACCCCGCTCCCGGCCTCCGTCGGCCGGTGCCCGGCGAGCACGGCGTCGATCCGCTCCGCGCGCAGCTCCAGCTTGTTGCCGGAGAGTACGGGGACGATCCGGGTGCGTTCGTCGACGTACCGCACGGCGGGTGCGGCCGGGTTGCCGAGCAGCCGCATGGGGCCCCTGCGCGGGCGTCCCGCGCCGATGACGACGGACTCCAGTTTCCACACCCTGCGGGCACCGCGCCCCGTCCCCTTCGCGGCGATCCGGGCCGGGTCGACGACGGTCTCGAAGCCGCAGCGCCCGTAGTCGTGCAGCGAGCGGCCCGATCCGGCCGTCGCCTCGTCCGTCGCCGTCGTGCGCGTCCGCAGGGGCATCAGCCGCCTGCCCGACCGCAGCCAGCCGGTGCCGGCCGAGCGGCCCGGGGCGTTGCGGACGTACGCGTAGCCCTTGAGGTGCAGCTTCCCGTCCCGCCACACCGCCTCGGTGAGGTGCGCGTGCACGGGAAGGTCCGCGGCGGACAGCGTGGCCACCCGGCGCGGGAGGGGGCCTTCGACGCCCGGGTGCTGGGCCCGGGGGCGGAGCAGGCCCCGGACGTGGAAGGTGTCACGGTCGGTGGACTCGTGGGCGAGGAGGGCCAGCAGCTCGGACATCCTGCGTTCCCGGATGAGCCGCCACTTGACGCGCAGGTGCAGCGGCAGCGCGTCGAGGACGGCCGGGTCGACGGTGTCGGCGAAGGCGTTGGCATGGGTGAGGAAGGCCTCGTGGAATTCCGCGTCGCCGTCCGGGAGCGCCTCCATGAACAGCCACAGGTCGCCGGAGAGCACGTGTGCGTCGTAGTGCCCCCGGGCCTCCGCCATGCCCCGTTCCGCGAGGAACCTGCTGACGGTGGTGACCGCCGTGACCCGGTCGCGGATGCCCCGGGGCACCGCACGCCGGGTGGTGATGGAGCCGTCCCGGTCCCGCCAGTGGTAGACGGGCTCCTCGACGACGTCGACGCCGCCGGCCAGGAAGTGCGCGGGGAGGACGACCGCGATGTCCTCGTACAGGACGCCGGTCGGGAAGGCGAAGGAGTGCAGGTCCCAGAAGGCCCTGCGGAACACCTTGTTGCACGCGATGCGGTCGCCGAGCAGGATCCGGTCCCGGGTGACGTGGGTGGCCCGGCGGGCCTTCTCCATCGGCCTGCGGAACATCGGGGACTGTTCGAGAGCGCCGTTCGCCCGGAGCCTGAGGACGTTTCCGGTCACGAAGTCGGAGCCGGAGGCGTCGAGTTCGCCGATCATCCGGGCGTACGCGCCGGGCGGGACGACGTCGTCGCTGTCGACGAACGCCAGGAACTCCCCTTCCGGGTGTGCCTGCGCGGCCCCGGCGTTGCGTGCGGCGCCGAGCCCCGCGTTGTCCTGCCGGATCAGCCGGAAGCGCGGGTCGTTCCGGGAGAACTCCAGGGCCACGTCCGCGCTGCGGTCCGTCGAACCGTCGTCGACCATGACGACTTCGAGGTCGGCCATGGTCTGCTCGGCGAGCGAGTCCAGGCAGGCTCCGAGGTACTCCTCGACGTTGTAGAGCGGGACGACGACGGTGAGACGGGGTGCCATGCGCTGCGCACGATCCTTCCGGGCGGACGACATCGGTCAACTGGTCTGCTGCTTGGGGGTTCCTGCGATCCGGGCCCTGTCGCCGGACCCTCTTGACGAACGAGCCCCGTGCCGGGGAGGCAACGGGGCTCGCGACGACCGCTGTCCGGCGACGGCTTCAGGGTTTGACCGCGATACGGCCCTCGTCCATCCGCAGGAGCAGCAGTCGCTCGCCGGTCTCCTCCAGGAATTCGTCCACGGCCTGGCGGGATCCCTGCCAGTAGCCGTAGTCGTCGATCAGGAGCACACCCCCGCTGACCAGGCGCGAATAGAGGTGTCGCAGCTCGTGCCTCGTCGAGGCGTACCAGTCGGTGTCGAGCCGCAGGATGGAGATGCGCTCCGGGGCCTGTCCGGGGACGGTGTCCTCGACCTTGCCCCGCACGTAGTGGATGCGGTCCTTGGGGTACGGCACGTTCTCGAATCCGGCCTGTACGTCCTCCAGCGAGGCCACGGCCCAGATCGGGCGGTCCTTGCCCTGGGCGTCCAGCAGTTCCCGGGCCGGCCTGCCGTCGCGGCGCAGGTCCTCGTCGGTGGGCGGGGTCATGCCCTCGTACGTGTCGAAGAGGTACAGGTCGCGCCCGGTCTCGTCGAGCGACAGCAGCGTCTTCGCGCAGGCCTGCATGGAACCTCCGCGCCAGACGCCGCACTCCACGATGTCGCCCGGGATGCCGTGCCTGACGATGTGCCGGGTGGCGAGGACGAAGGCGTTGAGCCGCTCCGGGGAGGTCATCGTGTACGGCTTGACCGCACGGATGATGTCCTTCGCCTCGTCGTCGTAGTCCGCCGGGAACCGCGGGCCGGCCTTCGGCGCGGGCTTCCTCGCGGCGGCCGGCTTCCCGGGTACGGTCCGCGCCGCCACGTCGGCCGGATCCGTCACCTTCGCCGGATCCGTCGCATCCGGCACGACGGGTGCCGGGGCGGTGCGGGGAGCGGGCACGGTCGTGCGCCTGAGCTGGTAACCGGTGAGTTGCTGAAGGACGCCGTTGACGGCGTTGCGCCAAGCCATGGGGCCGGAGAGTACGCGCGCTTTGCGACTCATGTCACTTTTCGTCAACCTGTCGTTGATGCGCTCGCCGGGCTCTTCGGCCGTCCGCACCGCTCCCGGCCGTCCAGCGGGCGCGGCAGCGGCACCCGGTCCACCCCGCCGACCCGGTTGGCCCACCAGACCGCCGTCTCCCGCACGGCGAACGCGGCCAGCCGGCCCCTCAGCCGGGCCACCGGCCGTGAGGGGTGCTCGGGCCTGCGGAAGACACCGACGGAGTCGCCCCAGTAGGCGGCCTTGGCGTCGATGGACCGGTAGTCGTGCCAGATCCCCTTCGTGGGCGGGAAGTCCGTGTACGCCTCGCGGAGTTCGAGGCGGGAGTGGGCGGCCATCGCGCGGAAGCCGTCGGGGTAGTAGCGCCAGCAGTCCTGCGCGTCGTGGGCGTGACCGCGCGAGGGTGCGGTGATGAAGGCGTGCCCGCCGGGCTTCAGCACCCGGGCGATCTCCAGCATCGACACCCAGAAGAAGGGAATGTGCTCGAACGCCTGCCCGGAGAGGACGACATCGGCGCTGCCCGACCGGGCGGGGATCCGGTAGGGCCGGGTCATCACGGCATCGACGTTGGGACCGTCGAGCACGTCGACCCCGAAGTAGTCGATGTCGTGGCCCGCCAGCAGGGCCCGGTGCGTACGGGTCTGCTTGCCGGAGATCCGGGAGCCGAGGTCCACGACGCGGTGCCTGCGGGACGTGGGCAGGTACTCCCGGATGCAGAGTTCCATCTGCTCGTAGGCGGATCGGTGCATGGGCCCTCCCGATGTTGCGATGTGCGCGCGCTGTTGAGCACAACGAGGGCGGGGTGCGGAAGGGTCGCCCCGAACGGGTGACGCGGGCTTCGTCCACGCCCGGGGCGCGGGGCTCGGGCCGGGGGCTCGGAACTTCACCCGGTTTCGACGGGGAAGATCCGCCGCACCACGCGTTCCGCCGCGTGCCCGTCGTCGTACGGGCAGAAGCGGTCGCGGAACGCGGCGCGCAGCAGGGCCGACTCCGGCGAGCGCCACGCCCCGGTCCGCAGCAGCGCCCGCAGCCCGTCCTCCGTGGTGGCGACGGCTCCCGGGGTGTCCCCGGGGCGGCCGGACAGCAGGTCGACGTAGGTGCCGCGCGCGGCCCGGTAGGCGGCCCAGTCCGGCGCGTAGGTGATGATCGGGCGGTCCAGGCAGGCGTAGTCGAACATCAGGGACGAGTAGTCGGTGATCAACGCGTCCGAGGCCAGGCAGAGTTCCTCGACGCACGGGTGGCCGGTGACGTCGACGACCCGGTCCCCCGCCGCCTCACCGGCCGAACGCCCGTAGAAGTAGTGGGCCCGCACGAGCACCACGTACTCCTCGCCGAGCTCCCCGGCCAGGCGCTCCGGGTCGAGGCGGGGGACGAAGCCCCGGTGGTAGTCGCGGTGGGTCGGCGCGTACAGCAGGACGGTCCGGCCCGGGTCGATGCCGAGCTCCGCCCGCGCCTTCGCGGTCCGCTCCGCGGTGCCGTCGAAGAAGACGTCGTTGCGCGGGTAGCCGACGGGCAGGTGCTCGTACGCGGCCGGGTAGGTCCGGTCCCAGATCTCGGTGGTGTGCGGGTTGGCGGAGAGGCTGAAGTCCCACTGGTCGGTGTGGGCGACGATCCGCTCGAAGCTGACGCCGTTGGTGAGGGCGGGGTACGGTCGCTGGTCGAGGCCCATGGTCTTCAGCGGCGTCCCGTGGTGGGTCTGCAGGTAGACCTGACCGGGGCGCTTGGTGAAGCCCCCGGGGAAGCTGGAGTTGTTGACCAGGTAGGTGGCCGTCGCCATGGTCCGCCAGTAGGCGCGGGAGCCCTCGATCACGTACGGCACCCCCGGCGGCATCCGGTCGCGGTGCCGGGAGGAGACGACCCAGACACCGTGGATGTGCGGGACGAGTTCGCGGGCCTTGGCGTAGACGGCGGCCGGATTGCAGGCGACGCCGCGGTTCCAGTACGCCCCGTAGACGGCGAGGCGGGGATCCAGCGGACGGTGCAGGTCGGCGCGGTAGAGGGCCCGCATCACGCGGGCGCGCAAGGACTTCCGGCCCGCGCGCACGGCGCTCCGCGCCCGGGTGCGCAGGGAGCGCGCGGCTTCCCTGACGCGGTGCGCGGCGTAGCGGCCGGGGAGCCCGGCGGCCCGGAAGAAGGCCGCGCGGTCGCCGGGGGCGATCCGGCCCGGGTCGTCGAGCACGGCCCGCAGGTGCGCGGAGCGCGCGGCCAGGACGCGCGGGTCGCCCCCGGTCCCGGCGATCAGGTGCGCGTAGGCGTCGATGACGGCGAAGTGGGCGCGGCCGGGTGTCGTGGCGAAGGTGCCGGCGCGGCGCAGCCGGTGGCGTACGCAGACCCGGTCGAGGGCGGCGAGGGTGCCTGCGTCGGCGGCGAGGAGGGCCGCGCGGAGGACGGGCACGACGTCGTCGTACGGGCCGTCGGTGAAGCGGAGTCCGTGGGCGGCCCAGAAGGCGCGGCGGAAGAGCTGGTTCCGGGCCGCCGGCAGGGCGTCCCCCGGTTGTGTGCAGTCCCACCAGTCGACGCGGTCGTGGCCGAGGCGCAGCACGTCCGGGTGGCCGGCCGCCAGCCGGGCGGCGATCTCCGCGAGCGCGCCGGGCAGCAGCAGGTCGTCCCCGTCGAGGAAGAGCAGGTAGGTCCCGCGCGCCTCGGCGGCCCCGGCGTTGCGGGCCGCGCCGAGGTGTCCGGAGCCCGCCGCCCCTTCGGAGCCCGTCGCGGGGCGCAGCACGCGTACCCGGGGGTCACGCCCGGCGAACTCCCGGGCGATGTCCGGGCCGCCGTCCGGCGGGCCGGTGTCGACGGCGATCAGTTCCCAGTCCCGTACCGACTGGCCGATCACCGATTCCAGCGCCGCCCTCAGGTACCCCTGAACGCGGTGGACGGGCATGACGACACTGAGGAGCATGGCAGCCGAGCGTAGTGCGGACCACACGCCGCGCCCTTCCCGTGTTCACCCGTTCGGGTCAGCGTCGGTGACTCGGGGCGCTCACCCGGGTTGAGCCGTGCATGAAGCCACTCCTCAGCGTCGTCGTCCCCGTGCACAACGTCGAGGAGTATCTGGCGGAGTGCCTCGACTCACTGGCCGGCCAGTCGCTGGAGGCCGTCGAGGTGATCCTCGTCGACGACGGCTCGACGGACGGCAGCCGCGCGATCGCGGAGGACTTCGCCGCCCGGGACGGCCGCTTCCGCTGTGTCCACCAGCCCAACGCGGGGCTGAGCGCGGCACGCAACACGGGCGTCGCCCACACCACTCCCGGCGTTCCGTACCTCGCGTTCGCGGACAGCGACGACGTCGTCGTCCACGACGCGTACGAACGGATGGTGGCCTCCCTGGAGTCGACCGGTTCGGACCTGGTGACGGGCAATGTGTGGCGGCTGACCGCGCAGGGGCGGCAGCAGGCGTGGCAGTACCGCTGGCTGACCGCCGACCGCCCCCGCACCCACATCACCCGCGACGCCCGGCTGCTGGCCGACCGGGTCGCCTGGAACAAGGTGTTCCGGCGTTCGTTCTGGGACCGGCACGGGTTCGTCTTCCCGGTGGGCAAGCTCTACGAGGACACGCCCGTGATGATCCCGGCGCACCACCTCGCCGGATCGGTGGACGTGCTGAGAGAGCACGTCTACTGCTGGCGGGTGCGCGAGGGTTCGATCACCCGGCGGCGTACGGACGTGCGGGGCGTACGGGACCGGATCGCGGCCTGCGAGCAGGTCAGCGCGTTCCTGGCGGACCGTGATCCGGAACAGCGGCGGCGGTACGACACGTCCTGTCTGCGCGACGACTTCGTGTACTTCCTGGAGGGGCTGCCGATGGGCGGCCCCGCCTACCGGGCGGCGTTCATGGCGGGCGCGGGCGCCTTCCTCGACCGGGCGGGCGGCGCGGTGCTGGACGGGCTGCCCGTCGAGGCGCGCGTCAGGTGGCGGCTGGTGCGGGAGCGCAGGCTGGACGAGCTGCTGGCCGTCCTCACGTTCGAACGGGCCAACGGGACGGGGACGTTCGCGGTCGAGGGGCCGCCCGGGCGGCGGCGGGCGGTGCACCCGGGGGTCGCGGGAGCCGGTGCGCGGCTCGGCCGGGGTGATCTGCCGGCCGTGGCGCGGCTGACGGAGGCGTCGTGGGGCGCGGACGGGAAGCTGCGGCTGCGCGGATACGCGTACGTCCGCAACCTCCCCGCCGGTTCGGCGCGTCACGCGCTGAAGGCGGGGCTGGTGCGGGAGGCGGGCGGGGGACGGCTGAGGCCCGTGCCGGTGCGCACGGTCCGGATGCCGGAGGCGACCGCCGACTCCGGTCAGGAGCTGCACTGTTACGACCACGCGGGCTTCGAGATGGTCCTCGACCCGGGGCGCGTCGGTCCGGGCACCTGGCTGGTGGGCGTGGTGGTGGCCGGACACGGCGTCGTACGGCGGGCGGCCCTGCGCGCGGTGGAGGCGGCCGCGGCCCAGCCGCTCGTCCACGACCTGGGCGGGGGGCGGCGCGCGGTGCTCGGCTACCGGGACGGCCGGCTCCGGCTGACCGTGGCCCAACTGCCCGCCCTGGCCCTCGCACACGACGGGGGGCGCGAAACCCTGGAACTGTCGGGCCGGCTGTACGGGCCCGCAGCCCGGCCGACGGCCCTGACGCTGACCCGCGACGGGGCACCGGAGCGCGCCTTCCCCGTGCGGTACGTGGAAGGGGGGTGCTTCACGGTGGGCATCCCCGTCGCGGAACTCCCGGGGCTTGAGGGGCCCGCCGCCCCCGGCCAGGGGGTGAGATGGCGGGCCGCCCTCGTGACCGACGGCGTCCGCGTCCCGCTGGCCGCCGCCCCGGACCTGCCGCCACCGGCCCTGGCGGACGCGGAGGGCGATCTCGTGCTGGAGCCGGCCGGTCACCCGTTCGTGGACCGAGTCAGGCAGGAACCGGACGGCGGGTTGCGCGTCGAGGGCGCGCCGTACGTCTCCGGCGCGCTCGTCCTGCGGCACAGCACCCTGGGCGAGACCCTGACCGTTCCCGTGGAGCCGTTGGCGGAAGGCTCCGTCGACCACCGGGGAGGCCGGTTCGCCGCTCGGCTCCCGCGCCCGCCGCGCGAGGGCGACTGGGAGGTGTGTCTGGACGGCCGGCCCGTGCGGGTGGCGGCGGCGCTCGCCACCCGGCTGCCGGTGCGCTCCGCCGCCGGGTTCCGGGCCGACCGCCGTCACGGCGACCGGCTGACCGTGCACGCGGAGCCGGCGCTCGGCGAGACCGAACGGGGCGCGTACCGCCAGGGCCTCCTGCGTACGGCGTACCACCCGGCGCAGCGTCGGCTCCCGCTGCGTGACGTCGTCCTCTACGCGGGCGGGCACACGGGCGGTGACTCCCCGCGCGCCGTGCACGCCGAGCTCGTGCGCCGGAGCACGGACGTCGAGCACCTGTGGGTCACCGACGGGTCCGCGCGCGCCGCCGCACAGGTCCCGCCCGCCGCCGTCCCCGTCGTGGCGGGCAGCACCGCCTGGTACGAGGCGCTGGCGCGGGCCCGCCGCGTCGTGACAGCGGGGCAGCTGCCCGTGTGGTTCGAGCGGCGCCCGGACCAGACGGTCGTGCAGACCTGGCACGGCGCCCCGCTCGGCCGGTTCGGCCTCGACCTCACCGGCACCCTGTACGCCGACCACCAGGACCTCGCCTCGTTGCCGCACCGCTCCGCCCAATGGTCGGTCCTGGTCTCCCCCGGCGCGTTCGCCACCCCGCACCTGCGCCGTGCGCTGGCCTACGGGGGCGAGGTCCTGGAGGCGGGCTCACCCGCGGGCGACCTGCTGTGCGCGCCCGGCCGGGACAAGACCGCCGAGCGGGTACGCGGTCGGCTGGGCATCCCGGACGGCCACCGGGTGGTGCTCTACGCGCCGACGTACCGCGACCAGCTCGCGCACCCGCCGGGCAGCGTGCCCGGCGGCCGGTCCCGGCTGTACCGCTGGGAGCCCGCCCTGGATCTGCCCGCGCTGGTGCGGTCGCTCGACGACCGCACCACGGTGCTCGTCCGCAGGCACCCGCGGGTCACGGGCAGTGTGCCGGAGGGCCCCGCGCTGCGGGACGTCTCCGCGCACCCGGTCACCGCCGAGCTGCTGCTGATCGCGGACGTGCTGGTCACCGACTACACGGGCCTGGTGTCCGACTTCGCGCACACCGGCCGCCCGGTGCTGTTCCACACCCCCGACCTGGAGCACTACCGGGACACGGTGCGCGGCTTCTGTCTGGACTTCGAGGCCCTCGCACCGGGCCCGCTGCTCACCGGCACGGACGAGGTCGCCGGGGCACTGCGGGCGCTCCCGGAGTCGGCCGCCGCGCACACGGAGGCGTACGCGGCCTTCCGGCGGGACCACTGCGGCCCCGGTGACGGCGGTGCCGCGGGACGGGTCGCGGACCGGCTGCTCAGCGACCGCTCCTGAGGGCCGCGACGGCCGAGTGCGCGAGGTCGTCCAGATACCCCTTGGGCAGGTCGCCCCGGACCACGACCAGGCGCCAGTAGAGCGGGCCGACGATCAGGTCCAGCGCCCGGTCCGGGTCGCTGCCCTCGGGGAGTTCACCGCGGGCGACCGCCGCCCGTACGACCACGGCGGCCACGCCCTGCTGCTGGTCGAGCAGGGCGGCCTTGATGGCGTCGGAGATCTCCGGACTGCGTGCCGCCTCGACCAGCAGGTCCGGGATGACCTGGGAGGCGACGGGATGGCGCAGGGCGTACGCGGCCAGTTCGAGCACGGCGCGCACGTCCCCGTACAGCGAGCCGGTCGCCGGAGCCGGCATGCCCTGGGCGGCGACGGCCGCGACCAGGTCCAGGACGAGGTGGAGCTTGGACTTCCAGCGGCGGTAGACGGCGGTCTTGCCCACACCCGCCCGCCGGGCGATGCCCTCGATCGACATCCGCGCGAACCCCACCGCGGCCAGCTCCTCGAAGACGGCGCCGCGGATCGCGTCGGTCACGTCCTCGCGCAGCACCGCGGCACCTGCCGGGGTGCGGCGCCCGGTTCGCCGTTGGGTGGTCATGGCCCGAATGATAGACCGTAACGACGAAACGGTTGCGTTGCGACGCACAAACGTCCTACTGTCAGCGTTGCGACGATACGGTGCCGTCCCATCGGTCCGATTCCGTACGCCCCGTTCCCTCTGCCCCCGTCGAAAGCGATCGTGGTGAGCCAGACAGCAGCACCGCCGGCCCCGGTGGACCCCGCCTCTCCCGCCCTCCTCCCCGTGTACGAACCGGGCGAGCTGGCCGCTCTCGCCGCCCGGCACGGGCTGACCGTCAGCGGCGCCCGGCCCACGCTCGGGGAGTACGTCAGGCAGCTCTGGGGACGCAGGCACTTCATCACGGCGTTCGCCACCGCCAAGCTGACCGCGCAGTACAGCCAGGCGAAGCTGGGCCAGGTCTGGCAGATCATGACCCCGCTGCTGAACGCGACGGTCTACTACTTCATCTTCGGTGTCCTGATGAACACCAAGCACGGAGTCCCCGACTACGTGCCCTTCCTCGTCACCGGTGTCTTCATCTGGACCTTCACCGCCAGCTCGATCACCGCCGGGACCCGGGCGATCAGCGGCAACACCGGGCTCGTGCGCGCCCTGCACTTCCCGCGCGCGTCCCTGCCGATCGCGCTCGCCCTCCAGCAGCTCCAGCAGCTGATGTTCTCGCTGGGGGCGCTCTTCATGATCCTGCTCGTCTTCGGCCAGTACCCGCGGCCGTCCTGGCTGCTCGCGATCCCGGCACTCGCCCTGCAGGCCCTGTTCAACACGGGGGTCTCCATGGTCATGGCCCGGCTGGCCTCGAAGACCCCCGACATCGCCCAGCTCACGCCGTTCGTGCTGCGGACGTGGATGTACGCCTCGGGTGTCATGTGGAGCCTGGACACACTGCTCACGGGCGACCGGGTCCCGCGGTGGGTCCTGCTGGCGCTGGAGTGCAATCCGGCCGCCGTCTACATCGACCTGGTGAGGTACGCGCTGATCGACAGCTTCACCGGGGCGCAACTGCCCCCGCACGTGTGGGCCGTCGCGACGGGCTGGGCGCTCGTCTGCGGGATCGGCGGCTTCGTGTACTTCTGGAAGGCCGAGGAGCGGTACGGACGTGGCTGACACCCCCGACACCCGTGTGCCCACCGTCGTCGTCGACGACGTGCACATCACCTACACCGTCAACGGCGCCCGTACCGGGAAGGGCAGCGCCACCTCCGCCCTGAACCGGATCGTGTCGCGCGGGCAGCCGCGCGGCGCACGCCAGGTGCACGCCGTGAAGGGCGTCAGCTTCGCCGCGTACAAGGGTGAGGCCATCGGTCTGATCGGCTCCAACGGATCCGGGAAGTCGACGCTCCTCAAGGCGATCGCGGGCCTGCTGCCCCCGTCGCGGGGCCGGGTGCACACCCAGGGCCAGCCGTCGCTCCTCGGCGTGAACGCCGCCCTGATGAGCGACCTGACCGGGGAGCGCAACGTCGTACTCGGCGGTCTGGCCATGGGCATGACCCGGGAACAGATCCGCGAGCGCTACCAGGGCATCGTCGACTTCTCCGGCATCAACGAGAAGGGCGACTTCATCACCCTGCCGATGCGCACGTACTCCTCCGGCATGGGGGCCAGGCTCCGCTTCTCCATCGCGGCGGCCAAGAGCCACGACGTCCTGCTGATCGACGAGGCGCTGTCCACGGGCGACGCGAAGTTCCAGCGGCGCAGCAAGGAGCGGATCATGGAACTCCGCAAGGAGGCCGGGACGGTGTTCCTGGTCAGCCACAGCAACCGGTCGATCACCGAGACCTGTGACCGGGCTCTGTGGCTGGAGGCGGGCACCCTGCGGATGGACGGCCCGGCCGAGGACGTCGTGGCCGCGTACGAGAAGTTCACGACGCCCGCCAAGTCCCGCAAGAAGTGACGCGTCCCGGGCCCGCCTCGTCCGCCTCGCGCGCCGGGTCCGCCTCGCCCGGCGGGCCCGGGAAATGACGCGGCCGCCGGACGGGCCTGTGGGGCC
>NZ_JBHXRD010000022.1:0-127297 GCF_042717325.1 Streptomyces sp. NPDC058637
GAGCGGTGGTCACTCGTGCGAGCACCGCTCCCCGCCCGCCGCCTGCCCCCTCGGGCGTGATCAGTTCCGGCCGCGCCTGCGGGCGACGACGGTGGCCCCGGCGCCGACCGCCAGCAGGAGGGCCGCACCTCCCGCGATGTACGGGGTCGAGGAGCTGGAGCCGGTCTCGGCGAGGTCGCCGCCGGCGGGTGCCGCCGCCTCGGCGCCCGTCTGGGTCTTCACGTCACCGCCGTCGTCGTCCTTGCCGCCGCCGTCGTCCTTGCCGGACGTGTCACCGCCGGACGTGTCACCGCTGCCGCCCGTGTCACCGGATCCCGCGGTGGATCCGGCCGTGGATCCGCCGGTGCCGGACGTGCCCGCGTCGGTGCCGCCGTCGGTCGAACCGCCGCTGTCCGAGCCGCCGTCGGTCGAGCCGCCGTCGGAACCTCCGCCGGTGGAGCCGCCGTTGTCCGCGCCCCCGTCACCCGAACCGCCGCTGTGGGAGCCGCCGCCCTTCGGCATCTCGCAGGTCGCCCCGGCCAGGGTGATCTCGCCCCGGACATCGGCGACGTCGAGGTCGAGCGGATTCACCGACACCCGCAGCCGGAGCGCGGTCGCCGCGGCCGTACGGGTGGTGGTGTGGGTCTTCGACAGGTCGAGGGTCACCTCCCCGACGCCCGGCACCTCGACGTTCGTCGTGCCGCCGGAGGTCAGCCGGATCTTCCTGCCGAGCACCTTCACACGCCCCAGCACCTCCGACTCGGCGACCGGCTTCCTGCCCACCTCGCACAGCGCTCTGGAGGTGACCTTCTCGACCTCGATCAGGGGGAGCAGCGGGAGGCCGGGGACGTGCACCCTGGCCTTGACGAGGTTGGTGTGCCCCTCGGCCCTGCGCGTGTCGACCGTGGCGTCCGCCGTGGCGACGTCGGCCTTCAGCAGCCGGACCGGCCGCCCCCTCTCGGCCCCGTCGACCTCCACACTCAGCGCGGTCCTCTCCGCGCTCGCCGGTGCCCGCACCTCGTTGAGCGCGGCGTCGAGCGGCACGTGGACCGCCTTGTCCAGGAGCGCCACGTCGAGCCCGGCGCGGAGCACGACCGCGGTCGCCTTTCCGTGGCTGCCGGCCGGGGTGGCCGGGGCCGTCGCGGTGGCGGCCTGGGCGGGGACGACGACCAGCAGGGCGACGGGAACGGCGGCGGCGACCGCCAGGGCGGCCGGACGGAAGGTCTTGCTGTTCAAGATGGTGGAACCCCCACAAGAGACATGGAGCCGCCGGCGCCGTCCAATGGGGGACATCGCGGGCACCGATGGCCTCGACTCCGTGAATCTTTACGCACAGAGGGTGAACTGACGGATACCTGGCGTCAGTTCACTCCAAAGGGGGGTTTTAGCGTGTGTATTCGAATCTTCCGGCACAGGAGTTCCTTGGTGTCACCCGTACGCGCCTAGCAGTCACCCGTATCGCCGAGCGTGGAGAGCGCGTCCGTACGGCCACCGGATCGCGCACAGAAGTGCTCCAACGAGCGTTGACCGCCGGGGACACTGCCGGTCAACCGGACGCCCACGGGCGGTCAGCCGGACGCCCATGGACCGCCGGCCGGACGCCTCGGGCGGTCAGCCGACCACCCGCCCGTCGAGCACCACCCTCCGTGGGGCGGCCAGCACCCGTACGTCCGCCCGCGGATCCTCGTCGTACACCACCAGGTCCGCCGGGGCACCCTCCTCCAGCACGGGCCTGCCCAGCCAGCGCCGCGCGCCCCAGGCCGTCGCGGAGAGCGCCTCCAGGGGCGGGATGCCCGCCTTCACCAGCTCGGCGACCTCCGCCGCCACCAGGCCGTGGGCCAGCGAGCCGCCGGCGTCCGTGCCGACGAAGACCGGGATCCCCGCGTCGTACGCCGCGCGCACGGTGTCGTAGCGGCGCTCGTACAGCTGCCGCATGTGGGCGGACCACCGGGGGAACTTGGCCTCGCCGCCCGCCGCGAGGTCCGGGAACGTGGCGATGTTGACCAGGGTCGGGACGATCGCGACGCCGCGCTCCGCGAAGAGCGGGATGGTGTCCTCGGTCAGCCCCGTCGCGTGCTCGACGCAGTCGATCCCGGCCTCCACCAGGTCGCGCAGGGCGACCTCGGCGAAGCAGTGCGCGGTGACCCGGGCGCCCAGCCGGTGCGCCTCGGCGATGGCCGCCTCGACCTCGCCCCGGGGCCAGCAGGCCGTCAGGTCCCCGGCGTCCCGGTCGATCCAGTCCCCCACCAGCTTCACCCAGCCGTCGCCGCGCCGCGCCTCCCGGGCGACGTACGCCACCAGGTCGCCCGGCTCGATCTCATGGGCGTAGTTCCTGATGTACCGGCGGGTCCTGGCGATGTGCCGGCCCGCTCTGATGATCTTCGGCAGGTCCTCGCGGTCGTCGATCCACCGGGTGTCGGAGGGGGAACCGGCGTCCCTGATGAGCAGGGTCCCGGCCTCCCGGTCGGTGAGGGCCTGCTTCTCGCTGGTGGCCGCGTCGACGGGCCCGTGGCGGTCGAGGCCGACGTGGCAGTGCGCGTCGACGAGCCCGGGCAGTGCCCAGCCGGTGAGGGTCAGGGCGTCGTCGGCGCCCGGCGGCCGCTCGTAGGTGATCCGCCCGTCGACGGCCCAGAGACCGTCCCGCACGTCGTCGGGGCCGGCGAGCACCCGTCCCTCGATCCGCAGCACCCGCGCCACCTCGTGATCACTCATGCACAGCACTGTACGAGGCGGCCCGCCGAGGGCTCCGGGAGGTGCTGGGTACCCTCGGACGCAAGCGCTGACCGCGGACCGACCGACCCGAAGAGAGCACCACCGTGACGCACCCCTTCCTCGACCTCGCCCCACTCACCGCCGCGCGTTTCGCGGCGATCGAGCGGCGGGTGGCCGGCCTCCTCGCCACCGGGCAGGACGTCGTCATCATGCAGGGCGAGGCGCTGTTGCCCCTCGAAGGCTGCATCCGGGGCGGCGCCCGGCCCGGTTCGACCGCGCTGAACATCGTCACGGGGCCGTACGGCCGGACCTTCGGCAACTGGCTGCGGGACTGCGGGGCCGAGGTCGTCGACCTCGCCGTGCCCTTCCACTCGGCCGTCACCGCCGAGCAGGTCGAGCGGGCACTGGCCGCGCACCCTGAGATCGACTTCGTGTCGCTGGTGCACGCGGAGGCGGCGACCGGCAACACCAACCCGGTCGCCGAGATCGGCGAGGTGGTCCGGGCGCACGGCGCGCTGTTCATGCTGGACGCCGTGGCGTCGGTGGGCGCGGAGCCGCTGCTGCCGGACGTCTGGGGCGTGGACCTGTGCGTCATCGGCGCACAGAAGGCGATGGGTGGCCCCGCCGGGGTGTCCGCGGTGTCGGTGAGCGAGCGGGCGTGGGAGCGGATGGCCGCCAACCCGCAGGCCCCGCGCCACTCCTACCTGTCCCTCCTCGACTGGAAGGCCCGCTGGATCGACACGGGCCGCAGGGCGCTGCCGCACGCCCCGGCCCAGCTGGAGATGCTGGCACTGGAGGCCTGCGTGGAGCGGATCGAGGCGGAGGGCCTGGACACCCTGACGGCGCGGCACTCCTCGGCCGCGGCGGCGACCCGGGCCGGGGCGGTGGCCCTCGGAGCCGGACTGGAGCCGTACGTCCATAACGCCCGTGACGCGGCGCCGGTCGCCACGACGCTGCGCGTGCCAGTGGGGGCGGACGCCTCGGCGCTGGTCGCGAAGGCCCTCGCGGGCGACCCCTCGCTGCCGCTGATCGCGGGCGGCGGAGCGCTGTCCACGGAGATGATCAGGGTCAACCACTACGGCGTGGACGCCACGCGGGGCGCCGTGCACGCCTCCCTGGCCGCCCTGGGGGCCGCGCTCTCCGAGACCGGCCGTGAGGCCGACTTCGAGGCGGCCCGCAACGCCGTTTCGGAAACCTGGCCGAACGACTGAATTACCGGACCGCAATCGGACCGCAATCATCCGGACCGGACTCCGGCCGCAATCGGGCAGCAATCCCACCCGCGACCCGAACGCAATCGGTCCGATAATTCAACAAAGCGGGGAGCTGCTTTATCCCGAGCAGCTCCCCGCATTCTTCTTCCCACTTTTCTCACCCCTAAACACCTCAGTTCCGACGCGCTCGCCGTACTCAATCCGAACAGGTGTCACAAGAGTTACACGTATGTGACCGACCCCATATGGCACCCGTTATGCCGGATAAATCCAGGCCAAATAGTACGAAAACGCCACCCGCTCCAGCCTGGTCCGCGCACGCGTGATAACACAGCAGCCCCTCCCACCCAACCCCTTGCGTCGATGCAATTTAGATTTTTGCTGGGTAAATTCAATTCGCATGACCGCCGCACCAGCAGATTTTGCACGTGCCCGAAGCGAATTCCTCAGTATCGACACCCCGCGAGTGGAGGACGGAGCCGCGATCTGGCGCATAGCCCGCGATTCCGAGGTCCTGGACCTCAACTCCTCGTACAGCTACCTGCTGTGGTGCCGTGACTTCGCGGCGACCTCCGTGGTCGCCCGCGACGAGACCGGCGGGCCCATCGCCTTCGTGACGGGCTACATCCGCCCGGACCGGCCCGGGACGCTCGTCGTCTGGCAGGTGGCCGTCGACAGCGCCCACCGCGGGAAGGGCCTGGCCGCCACCCTGCTGGACGCGCTGACCACGCGGGTCGCCGCCGACCAGGGCCTGGCATCGGTCGAGACGACCGTCACCCCGGACAACACCGCGTCCGACCGGCTGTTCACCTCCTTCGCGCAGCGCCACGACGCGCCGCTGGAGCGCGAGGTGCTCTTCGACGGCGAGCTGTTCCCCGAGGGAACGCACCTGCCGGAAGTGCTGTACCGCATCGGTCCGCTCCACGCGTAGGGCACGACCCCGCCCCCGCCCGGGGCACGCCTCACCCGCCGCCCGTCACACCCCCCTCGACCAGGAGATTCGCTGTGACCATCACCCCGCCCGCCCTGAGTGTCTTCGAGACCCTGGAGTCCGAGGTACGGAGCTACTGCCGCAGCTGGCCCGCGGTCTTCGACCGGGCCCAGGGCGCCCGGCTGACGGACGAGGACGGACACTCGTACCTCGACTTCTTCGCCGGTGCCGGATCGCTCAACTACGGCCACAACAACCCGGTGCTGAAACGCGCACTGATCGACTACATCGAGCGTGACGGCATCACCCACGGCCTGGACATGGCCACGACGGCCAAACGCGCCTTCCTGGAGACGTTCGAGAACGTGATCCTGCGCCCCCGTGACCTGCCGTACAAGGTGATGTTCCCCGGCCCGACCGGCACCAACGCCGTCGAGTCGGCGCTGAAGCTCGCCCGCAAGGTCAAGGGGCGCGAGTCCGTCGTCTCGTTCACCAACGCCTTCCACGGCATGTCGCTCGGCTCGCTCGCCGTGACCGGCAACGCCTTCAAGCGGGCCGGCGCAGGCGTCCCGCTGGTGCACGGCACCCCGATGCCGTTCGACAACTACTTCGACGGCACGGTCCCCGACTTCCTCTGGTTCGAGCGGCTCCTGGAGGACCAGGGGTCCGGGCTCAACAAGCCGGCGGCCGTGATCGTGGAGACCGTTCAGGGCGAGGGCGGCATCAACGTCGCGCGCGCCGAGTGGCTCCGTGCCCTCCAGGACCTGTGCCACCGCCAGGACATGCTCCTGATCGTCGACGACATCCAGATGGGCTGCGGCCGTACCGGTGGCTTCTTCTCCTTCGAGGAGGCCGGCATCGTGCCGGACATCGTCACGCTGTCCAAGTCCATCAGCGGCTACGGACTGCCGATGTCGCTCTGCCTCTTCAAGGGCGAGCTGGACATCTGGGAGCCGGGCGAGCACAACGGGACCTTCCGCGGCAACAACCCCGCCTTCGTCACCGCCGCCGCCGCGCTCGACGCCTACTGGGCCGACGGCCAGATGGAGAAGCAGACCCTGGCCCGCGGTGAGCAGGTCGAGCAGACGCTCCTGGCGATCTGCGCCGAGGAGCCGACCGCGCAGTTCCGTGGCCGGGGCCTGGTCTGGGGCATGGAGTTCGCCGACCCGGCCCGCGCCGCCGCCGTCTGCGCGCGCGCCTTCGAGCTGGGCCTGCTGCTGGAGACCTCCGGCCCGCAGAGCGAGGTCGTGAAGCTGCTCCCGCCACTGACCGTCACCCCCGAAGAGCTGGACGAGGGCCTGCGCACGCTGGCCCGTTCCGTCCGCGAGACCGCCTGACCGGGGTACGCCCCCCGGGGCAGGCAGACCTGAGCAGTACAGAAGAGAAAGGCACCATCTCACCGTGATCGTCCGATCGTTCAGTGACATCGAGAACACCGACCGGCATGTGAAGGCAGCCTCCGGGACCTGGGAGAGCAAGCGCATCGTGCTCGCCAAGGAGAAGGTGGGCTTCTCCCTCCACGAGACCGTGCTGTACGCGGGCACGGAGACGTCCATGTGGTACGCGAACCACATCGAGGCCGTGCTGTGCACCGAGGGCGAGGCCGAGCTCACCAACGACGAGACCGGCGAGAAGCACTGGATCTCCCCGGGAACGATGTACCTGCTGAACGGCCACGAGCACCACACGCTGCGGCCGAAGACCGACTTCCGCTGCGTGTGTGTCTTCAACCCTCCCGTCACCGGACGGGAGGACCATGACGAGAACGGTGTCTACCCGCTGCTGACAGAGGAGGGCTGAACCATGACCACCGATGCACGCGCCGACCTGTACCCCTCGCGCGGCGCCGCCGAGATGACCACCCCCCGCCAGGACCCGGTCATCTGGTCCGCGCCGGGCGCGCCGGGGCCGGTTTCCGCGAAGGATCTCCAGGGCTTCGAGGAGAACGGCTTCCTCACCGTCGACCAGATCGTCACGCCGGAGGAGGCGGCCGGCTACCACGCGGAGCTGGAACGCCTGATCGCCGATCCGGCGGTCCGAGCCGACGAGCGCTCGATCATCGAGCCGAAGTCGCAGAGCGTACGTTCCGTCTTCGAGGTCCACCGGCTGAGCGAGGTCTTCGCGCGGCTCGTCAGCGACGAGCGCGTGGTGGGCCGGGCCCGTCAGATCCTGGGGTCGGACGTGTACGTCCACCAGTCCCGGATCAACGTGAAGCCGGGCTTCGGGGCTTCGGGCTTCTACTGGCACTCGGACTTCGAGACCTGGCACGCCGAGGACGGTCTGCCGAACATGCGGACGGTGTCCGTCTCGATCGCGCTGACCGAGAACCACGACACCAACGGCGGGCTGATGATCATGCCCGGTTCGCACAAGTCGTTCCTCGGCTGTGCGGGCGAGACGCCGAAGGACAACTACAAGAAGTCCCTGCAGATGCAGGACGCCGGCACCCCGTCCGACGAGGCGCTGACGAAGATGGCCGACCGCCACGGCATCAAGCTGTTCACGGGCAAGGCGGGTTCGGCGACCTGGTTCGACTGCAACGCGATGCACGGCTCGGGGGACAACATCACCCCGTATCCGCGCAGCAACGTCTTCATTGTGTTCAACAGCGTGGAGAACACGGCGCAGGAGCCCTTCGCGGCTCCGATCCGCCGGCCCGAGTTCATCGGGGCGCGTGACTTCACACCGGTGAAGTAGGCCGCGTACGACGGCCGGAAGGGGCGGGACGCGCGACGCGTCCCGCCCCTTCGGCGTTCCGGTTCACGGCTGAGCCGGGGACGGGACGCGGGTGCGCATCGACAGCGCCATGACCAGGGCCACGAACCAGAACAGGCCCGTGAAGGCACCGATCACGCTGACCATGACGACCAGCCCCGGGCGCTCCACCCGCCTGCGGTAGGCGATGAACGACGGCACGCAGAGGATGAGGAGCGTCAACGGCACCAGGACGAGCAGTTCCAGAGGACTGATGTGCGAGATCATCCTGTCACCCTATATACGTCTCGTCCGGCCCGACCGGCCCGCGCCGCATCCTTCCTGTCGGCCCGTCACGTGCGTGCGCCCTTGTTCGTGCGGGTGGGCTCGCGGCCGGTGTCGGCTCCGGCCCGCGCGGCTCCGGCCGCCGGGCCCATGCGCCGGAGACCGGGTGTGAGGGCCGCGCCTTCCCGACCCGGCGGCCGGCGGGATCACAGCTGCTGCTCGTGCCGGTCACACCGCGCAAGGGGTGGATCTCCACGGACCGGCCGGACTCCCACGGCACGGTGCACCGCAACGCCGTGGTGTACCCGTGCTCGGGCACACTCGCAAAACCGGGGGGTGCGGTCGCTCCGGAGGGGCTGGCCAGGCTGATCGGTTCCGGCCGGGCGGGTGTGCTGGTGCTCCTGGACAGCCCCATGAGCACCACACACCTGGTCGCGATCACCGGCCAGGGTCTCGGCTCGGTGGGCCGCCATCTCAGGGTGCTCCTGGACGCCGGGCTGGTGGGCCGCCGCCGTGCGGGGCGGTCCGTGCTCTACTACCGCACGGCCGCCGGCGACATGCTGGTGCGGGCACAGAACCCTTGACGCCGGACCGTGCCAGCACGGTAGTTGTCGGGTTCGTCCATCTCCGCGCGACGCCGGAGACCGGGGCCCGGGCTTCAACTCGCTGGACCTCGGCCCGGGTCCGCGGAGACAGTGGCGCCCATGACTTCGCTCGTACAGCACATCACCGTCGACTGCTCCGACGCCTATGAACTGGCACTCTTCTGGGCCGAGGCGCTCGGCGCGTCCGTGTCCGACGAGGACGGGCCCGGCGATCCCGAGGCACTCGTCGAGACCCCGGGGGCGGCGCTGCTGTTCGTCACGGTGCCCGAACCCAAGAGCACGAAGAACCGGATCCACCTCGACCTGCGGCCCGAGGACCGCGGGCGGGACGCGGAGGTCGAGCGGCTGCTCGCTCTCGGCGCCACGCTGGTCGGCGACCATCGCAGGACCGACGGGCGGGGGTGGGCGACGATGGCCGATCCCGAGGGCAACGAGTTCTGTGTGGAGTGCGGCGCCGCCGAACGCGCGGCGCTGAGCGGGACCCGGATGCCGGTCACCGCGGACGACGTGGCCTTCGCCGTACGTCTCGCGGCCGACACCCTCGCGAAGTCCCCGGCGGACGACTGGCGGGTGCCGGCCGGGTCCTTGGCGTGGGACTGCTGGGAGACGCTGGAGCACCTCAGCGACGACCTGTTCGCGTACGCGGTCCAGCTGGGGCCGCGGAAGCCGCCGACCGGCACCGAGGTGGCCTACCGGTACGCGGCGGAGCGCGAGGGCGGGCCGGCGAACTCGATCTTCGCGGACCCGGCGGCCGGGTCCGCCGGGCTGCTGGAGACCCTGGAGGCGAGCGGCGCCCTGCTCACGGCGATGGTACGGACGACACCGCCGGACGTCCGCTCGCACCATGTGCACGGGCTCGCCGACCCGGAGGGATTCGCCGCGATGGGCGTCGTGGAGATTCTTGTGCACACCCATGACGTCGCCGAGAGCCTGTCCGTGTCGTGGAGGCCGCCCGCGGACCTGTGCGACCGGGTGCTGGCCCGGCTCTTCCCCGACGCGCCGGACGACGCGGACCGGTGGACCGTCCTGCTCTGGTCCACCGGCCGCGCCGATCTGCCGGGCCGCGACCGTGTCACCTCGTGGAAGTGGCACGGCGCGCCCCTCTAGGGCCTCTCGCCCGGATCATGCCGGGCTCGCGTGCCCTGGCACACACTCCCCCGAGCTCTCGGCTTCGCCCGAGCAGGGGAGGCCCGGACCGCTCCGCGTGGGCTCCCGCCTCGGCCTTGCGGCAGCACGCACCGGACCCCGCTCCCAGACCCGGCCTGAATCCGGACGGAAGACCCCAGCCGCTACCGGTGGGAGAACCAGCTCGCCGCCGGGAGCAGCTTCCCGTTGTAGTCGAACACCGCCTGGTTCTCCCAGGCGTTGCCGGACGACGGGTCGGCCGGGTCCCAGCCGCTGCCGGTGACGGCGGTCCAGGCCGGCTCCCAGTAGACGGCGCCGAGCCCGCGGCCGTTCGGGACGGCCTCGACGACGTTCATGACGTCCCGGAGGTTGGCCGCCTGTCCGGCCGGGGTCGCCGGGTAGCCCGCGACGAGCTGGCCGGCGGTGGCCACGTTGTTCTCCAGGCCGTCGTCGTCCGCGAGGGTGTGGGCGTACGCGGTCTCGGCGACGAGCACCGGCTTCCCGTACCGGGAGGCGGCGTCGTCGAGGTTGGTCTGGAGCTCGGACAGCGAGCCGTGCCAGTAGCCGTAGTAGGAGAGGGCGACGACGTCGAAGGGGACAGCCCGCGACACGGCGTTGTCGAACCACCAGCGGGTGCCCGCGTTGTCGCCGCCCTCGGCGAGGTGCAGCGCCACCTTCGTACCGGAGGAGACGGCCTTGGCGGCGTTCGCCCCGGAGGTCAGGAGGCCGGCCAGCTGGGTCCAGTTGTCCGTGGACCCCTCGGGCCAGAGCATTCCGCCGTTGATCTCGTTGCCGATCTGCACCATGTCGGCGGTGGTGCCCTGGGCCTTGAGCGCGTTCAGCACGTCGTACGTGTGCTTGTAGACGTCCGTGCGGAGCTGCGTGTAGCTGTGTCCGACCCAGGCGGCGGGCTTGTTCTGCTTGCCCGGGTCGGCCCAGGCGTCGGAGTAGTGGAAGTCGATGAGCGTCTTCATGCCGAGGGCCTTGGCGCGCTTGGCCATGGCCAGGACGCGGGCCTTGTTGTTGTAGCCGTCGGCCGGGTCGACCCAGACCTTGAGGCGGACGTAGTTCATCCCGGAGTTCTTGAGGATGGTCACCGCGTCCCCGGCCGTGCCGTTCGCGTCGCGGTACGTGGCGCCGTGGGCCTCGTTCTTCGGGAGGGTGGAGAGGTCTCCGCCCCTGACGCTCAGTCCGGTGGAACCGGGGGTGAACGTGATGTCGTCGAAGTTGGCCCACTCCCCCGCGTGCGCGTCGGAGTTGAGGCTGATCGTGCAGGCGCCGCCGGTCACCTTGACGGAGGTGACGAGCCGGATCCAGCCGCCGTCGGCGGTCGGCGGCAGGTCGGTGCGCTGCTCGGCGGCGCCGCAGTTGCGCAGGGCTATGTAGGCGGAGTTCTGGCCGCCGCCGGACCGCACCCAGGCGCTGAGGGTGTACGTGCCGTCGGTGAGGCCGGAGAGGTACTGGTAGGTCTCGACCTTGTACGCCGAGGCGGACCAGTGGCTGAGCCTGGTGCTGCCCGTGCGGCCGCCCGCCTCGGTGAAGGAGGCGGTGTTCTGGCCTCCGGCCGAGTACGTCGACCAGCCGGTGGCCCCGGACTCGAAGCCTGGGTTCGCGGGGGTGGTGGCCGCGTGGGCGGCCTGGGCGGGGAGTGCGGCGAACAGCAGGCCGGACAGTGCGGCCACCGTTCCTGCGGCTCTTCTGCGGGTGTGCGTCGTTCCGTACATCGTCGATGTCCCTTCGACCGTTGTGCGGGGTAACGGGGATGGTGCCTGATGGTGTGGCGGGGTGGTGCGGGGGTGTGGTGCGGGGGTGTGGTGCGGGGGTGCGCCTCAGCCGTCGAGCCGTACGACGCGCACCGCGCCCGCCGGAACGGCGAGACGGTCCGCGGCGGGCTCGCCGGTGAGGAGTTCGGT
Source organism: Streptomyces sp. NPDC058637 (assembly GCF_042717325.1). Classification (NCBI taxonomy): domain Bacteria; kingdom Bacillati; phylum Actinomycetota; class Actinomycetes; order Kitasatosporales; family Streptomycetaceae; genus Streptomyces; species Streptomyces sp. NPDC058637. Next base: position 11,459 of record NZ_JBHXRD010000022.1, read on the forward strand.
GCCGGGGGCGTCGAGTGCCACCTCGGTGTCGGCGTCGCTGTGGTTGATCGCGAAGAGGTACGTGCCGCTCTCCCCGGCGCGCCGCACGACCTCGACGTCGTGGGCGAGGCCGGTGCGCGGTGCGATGCCGGCGTCGGCGCGGGCGCGGTCCAGGACGGTGCCCAGGTGGGGTCCGGAGAGCCGGGTGGAGACGTACCAGGCGGTGCCCCTGCCGAGCCGGTTGCGGGTGACGGCGGGGCGGCCGGCCGGGATGCCGTCGGCGTACGACCAGACGGTCTCGGCGCCGCGCGGGATGACCACGTCCGTCCAGACGTCACCGGTCAGGTCCGGTCCTTCGGGCGCGCCCTCGGGGGTGATCAGGCGGACCGTGTCGCCCTGGCCGAGGGGGGAGAACTCCTCGATCGTCAGGCCCAGGACGTCCCGCAGCACACCGGGGTAGGGGCCGGGGTGCACGGCGTCGTCCGCGTCGACGATTCCGGAGAAGTACGAGACGACGAGGGTGCCGCCGTTCTCGACGTACCGCCGGAGGTTCTGGCCGGTCTCCTCGGTGGCGAGGTAGAGGGCGGGGACGACGACCAGGGGGTACGCGGAGAGGTCCGCCTCCGGGTGGGCGAAGTCGACGGTGAGGTGCTGGTCGTACAGCGAGGCGTAGAACGTGTCGGCGCGCTCGCGGGCGTCGTGGTCCTCGCTGGGGCGCCACTCCAGGGACTGCGCCCACCAGGACTGCCAGTCCCAGAGCATCGCGGCGTCGGCGACGGTACGGGTGCCCCGGATGCCGTCCAGCAGGCCGAGGTCCGTGCCGAGCGCGCTCACCTCGCGCCACACCCGGGAGTCGGTCCCGGCGTGCGGGACCATCGCGGAGTGGAACTTCTCGGCGCCGCGCCGGGACTGCCGCCACTGGAAGAACATCGCGCCCTCGGAGCCGCGGGCCACGTGGGAGAGGCTGTTGCGGGCCATCTCTCCGGGGCGCTTGGCCGGGTTGCGGGGCTGCCAGTTGACGCCGCTGGTGGAGTGTTCCAGGAGCAGCCAGGGCGCGCCGCCCGCGACCGAGCGGGTGAGGTCGGCGGCCATGGCGAGGTTGACGTGGGTCCGGCGGCCGTCGGTGATCAGGTAGTGGTCGTTGGTGACGAGGTCGACCTCACGGCCCCAGGCCCAGTAGTCGACGGAGTCGCACTGGCTGAGGGCGGTCATGAAGTTGGTGGTGACGGGGACGCCGGGGGCCAGCCGGTGCAGGATGTCGCGTTCGGCGGTGAAGTTCTCGCGCATGGTGGCGTCCGCGAAGCGGGCGTAGTCCAGCTGCTGGGCGGGGTTGCCGACCGTGGGCGTGGTGCGCGGCGGGTCGATCTCGTCGAGGGTGCGGTAGCGCTGGCCCCAGAAGGCCGTCCCCCAGGCCTCGTTGACCGCGTCGACGGAGCCGTGCCGGGCGGTGAGCCAGTGCCGGAAGTGGACGGCGCAGTTGTCGCAGTAGCACGCGCTGACGGGGACCCCGTACTCGTTGTGGACGTGCCACATCGCCAGGGCCGGGTGGCTCGCGTACCGGCGGGCGAGCTGCTCGGTGATGTTGGCGGCCGCCGCGCGGTAGGGGGCCGAACTGTGGCAGATCGCGCCGCGTGATCCGAAGGCGTAGCGCACTCCGTCGCGGCTGAGCGGGAGGGCCTCGGGGTGGGCTCGGTAGAACCAGGCGGGCGGGGCGACGGTGGGGGTGCCGAGGTCGGCGCGGATGCCGTTGACGTGCAGCAGGTCCAGCAGGCGGTCGAGCCATCCGAAGTCGTAGCTGCCGGGTTCGGGTTCCAGCAGGGCCCAGGAGAAGATTCCGACGCTGACCATGGTGACGCCGGCTTCCCGCATCAGGCGTACGTCCTCGTGCCAGACCTCTTCCGGCCACTGCTCGGGGTTGTAGTCGCCGCCGAACGCCAGCTTGTGCAGGCCGACCGGGGCGGGAGCGGGTTCTGAGTGCGGCATGGACGGCTCCTGGCTCTTTTGGACAACTTCTGGGAACGTGCACACACACTCTCGGCGGCGCAGGGCCAACATAACCGCACAGCAACAACCATTGACAAGTGTCGGTTTCGTTTCTCTACTGTGAACGCTCACAGCGTCCTTTCGGCCACGGGGCCGATGCGCTCGCCCGTCTCGTCAGGGGAGAACCATGAAGAACCGCACCGTCGCGGTGACCACCGCCGCCACTCTCGCCGCCGTCCTGCTGACGGGCTGCGGCTCGTCGGACGACGGGGGCGAGGAGCAGGCCGCTTCCGGACCCGCCTCGCTGACCTACTGGGCCTGGGCCCCCGGCCTGGACAAGGTCGCGGACATCTGGAACAAGGGCCCGGGCAAGGAGGCCGGCATCACGGTCACGGTGAAGAAGCAGGCGTCGGGCGACGACCTCGTCACCAAGATCATCACGGCGGCGAAGGCGCACAAGGCCCCGGACCTGGTCCAGGCCGAGTACCAGGCACTCCCCACCCTGGTCTCCAACGACGTCCTCGCCGACATATCCGGCGAGGCCGGCGACGCGAAGAGCCAGTTCGCCGACGGGATCTGGCAGCAGGCGACGCTGGGCTCCGACGCCCTGTACGCCCTGCCGCAGGACTCGGGCCCGCTGATGTTCTACTACCGCCAGGACCTCTTCGAGCAGTACGGCCTGACCGTGCCCACCACCTGGGACGAGTTCGCCGAGACCGCCCGCGCGCTGAAGAAGAAGGCGCCGGACAAGGACCTCACGACCTTCTCCTCCAACGACTCGGGCCTGTTCGCCGGCCTCGCCCAGCAGGCCGGGGCGCAGTGGTGGACCACCGGTGGCGACAAGTGGAAGGTCGCGATCGACGACCCCGCCACGCGGAAGGTCGCCGACTTCTGGGGCGGTCTGGTCAAGGAGGGCGCCATCGACAACCAGCCGATGTACACCCCGGCCTGGAACAAGGCGCTCAACACCGGCAAGCAGGTCGCCTGGGTCAGCGCCGTCTGGGCGCCGGGCACCCTGACCACGGCGGCGCCCGAGACGAAGGGCAAGTGGGCGATGGCCCCGCTCCCCCAGTGGACGGCCGGCGAGAACGCCACCGGCAGCTGGGGCGGTTCCTCCACCGCGGTCACCAACGACTCCAAGCACAAGAAGGCGGCGGCCACCTTCGCGAAGTGGCTGAACACGGACCCGGCGGCGCTCGCCGCCCTCGTCAAGGAGAGCGGCATCTACCCCGCCGCGACGGCCGCCCAGACCGGTGGGGCGCTCTCCCAGGCGCCTGACTACTTCTCCAACCAGCCGGACTTCTACACCGAGGCCGCCAAGATCGCCCAGGGCACCGCGCCCGCCGCGTGGGGCCCGAACGTGAACGTCGCGTACACCGCCTTCAAGGACAACTTCGCGAAGGCCGCCAAGGACAGGTCGGACTTCGGTGCCGCACTGACCGCGATGCAGGACGCCACCGTCGCCGACCTCGAGAAGCAGGGCTTCGGGGTCTCCGAGTGACACGCGCACCCCGCAGGAGGCCGTACGGGGTCAAGAGCGCCCCGTACGCCTTCCTGGTCCCCGCAACCGTCCTCTTCCTGCTCTTCTTCGCCCTGCCCATCGGGTACGCGTTCTACCTCAGCTTCCGCCGGACGGAAGTGAAGGGGCTCGGCCTGGGCAAGGGCGCCCGTGACGAGATCTGGGCGGGCCTGGCCAACTACACCGACGCGCCCTCCGACTCGGAGCTGCTGAACGGGGCGCTGCGCATCCTCGGGTACGGCGCGATCGTCGTCCCCGTGATGCTCGGACTCGCCCTGCTGTTCGCCCTGCTGCTGGACACCGAGCGGGTCCGGCTGCGCGCCTTCACCCGGCTGGCGATCTTCCTGCCGTACGCGATCCCGGGTGTCATCGCCGCGCTGATGTGGGGCTTCCTGTACCTGCCCGACGTCAGCCCGTTCCTCTACCTGCTCGACAAGGCGGGGCTGCCGCAGCCGGACCTCCTGGACGGCGGCCCGCTGTACCTGTCCCTGGCCAACATCGCGGTGTGGGGCGGCACGGGCTTCAACATGATCGTGATCTACACGTCGCTGCGGGCGATCCCCGCCGAGATCTTCGAGGCCGCGCGGCTGGACGGCTGCTCGCAGCTGCAGATCGCCCTGCGCATCAAGATCCCGATGGTGGCGCCCTCGCTGATCCTGACCTTCTTCTTCTCCATCATCGCGACGCTCCAGGTGTTCAGCGAGCCCACCACCCTGAAGCCGCTGACCAACTCGCTCTCCACCACCTGGAGCCCGCTGATGAAGGTCTACCAGGACGCCTTCGTCAACAACGACATCTACGCGGCGGCGGCGCAGGCGGTCATCATCGCCCTGGCCACCCTGGCCCTGTCCTTCGGCTTCCTCAAGGCCGCCAACTCCCGTACGAAGCAGGGAGACTCCCGATGAGTACGCAGTCCCTGGCCACCGGCCCCCGGCGGTTCCCGCTCGTCCCGACGGCCGCGCTGCTCCTCGGCGCCCTGTACTGCCTGCTGCCCGTCGTCTGGGTGCTGGTCGCGTCGACGAAGTCCGGCAGCGAGCTGTTCTCCACCTTCACCTTCCTGCCCGGTTCCGGTTTCACCGACAACGTCGCCGACCTGACGGCGTACCGGGACGGCGTGTACTGGAGGTGGATGGCCAACTCGGCCTTCTACGCCGGGGTGGGCGCCCTGCTGTCCACCGCGGTGTCCGCGGTCTCGGGGTACGCGCTGGCCGTGTACCGCTTCCGCGGGAAGGAGGCCGTCTTCAACATCCTGCTCGCCGGGGTGCTGATGCCGCCGGTGATCCTCGCCGTACCGCAGTACCTGCTGCTGGCCAAGGCCGACATGACCGACTCGTACCTGTCGGTGCTGCTGCCGGTGCTGCTCTCCCCGTACGGCGTCTACCTGGCCCGGATCTACGCCTCGGCGGCCGTGCCGGCCGATGTGATCGAGGCCGGGCGGATGGACGGCGGAGGCGAGTGGCGGATCTTCCGGACCATCGCGCTGCCGATGATGGTGCCGGGGCTCGTGACGGTGTTCCTGTTCCAGTTCGTGGCGGTCTGGAACAACTTCCTGCTGCCTTACATCATGCTCGGCGACGACGAGAAGTTCCCGGTGACCCTGGGGCTCTACACGCTGTTGCAGCAGGGTGCGAACACCCCGGCGCTCTACACGCTCGTCATCACCGGGGCACTGCTGGCGATCATCCCGCTCATCGCCCTGTTCCTCGTGATCCAGCGGTTCTGGAGCCTCGACCTGCTCTCCGGCGCCGTAAAGTCCTGACAGCTCCTCACCAGGGCTTCCTTTGATGAAAGATCGAGCACCATGAGCCGCACAGAACAGAACGGCACGGGGCGACGCCGGCCGCCGACGATCCACGACGTCGCCCGGGAGGCAGGAGTCTCCCGGGGCACGGTCTCCCGGGTGCTCAACGGCGGTCACAACGTCAGCCCGTCCGCGCTCGACGCGGTGCAGTCCGCCATACGCCGGACCGGTTACACCGTGAACCGGCACGCCCGGTCCCTGATCACCGGCCGTTCCGACTCGGTGGCGTTCCTGCTGACCGAGCCGCAGGAGCGGTTCTTCGAGGACCCGAACTTCAACGTGCTGCTGCGCGGCTGCACCACGGCGCTCGCCGCGCACGACGTCCCGCTGCTGCTGATGATCGCGGGGACGGAGGCGGAACGCCGCCGGAACATGCGGTACATCGCCGGGCACGTGGACGGGGTGCTGCTGGTCTCCAGCCACTCCGGCGACCCGGTGGCCGCCCAGCTGCACGACGCCGGCGTACCGCTGGTGGCCTGCGGGAAGCCGCTGGGTCAGGGATCGAAGGTCAGCTATGTGGCGGCGGACGACCTGGGCGGCGCACGGGACATGGTGCGTTTCCTGTACGGGTCGGGGCGCCGCCGGATCGCCACGGTCGCCGGGCCGCTGGACACCCCGGGCGGTGTGGAGCGGCTGGCGGGCTACCGGGCGACGCTCGCCGAGTGCGGGCTCCCCTACGACGAGGCACTGGTCGTGCCGGGTGACTACAGCCGTGCGGGCGGCGAGGCGGCGGCCTCGCTGCTGCTGGAACGGGCGCCGGACGTCGACGCGGTGTTCGTCGCGTCCGACCTGATGGCGCAGGGGGTGCTGACCGCGCTGGAGAAGGCGGGCCGGCGGGTGCCGCAGGACATCGCGGTCGGCGGCTTCGACGACTCCCCGGCGGCGCTCGCCGCCCGCCCGGAGCTGACGACGGTCCGCCAGCCGTGGGACCGGATCAGCTCCGAGATGGTGCGGGTGCTGCTGGCCCAGATCGGCGGGGAGGACCCGTCCGCGGTCATCCTGCCCACCGAACTGGTCCGCCGGGACTCGGCGTAGCGCCACCGGGCGGGCCGTACCGGTCGAGGCCACCGAGGACAGCTGCGGGCTGCGAGCCTCCGTGCGCGACGCCTGGTCCGGCCTGGAGGAGCACACCCTCGCGGGGCTGGACGCGGAGGAGCGTGCGGAGCCGGCCCGGCTGCTCGCCAAGGTCGAGGCGAGTCTCCGCCAGGAGACAAACGGGCGCCCCGGCGCCACGTGACCACCGGGGTCCTTCGCCCGGCTCAGCCGGAGAGCACGTCCAGCGCGCGGTCCACGTCGGCCTCGGTGTTGTACAGGTGGAAGGCCGCCCGCAGGTTCCCGGCCCGGTCCGAGACCATGACGCCCGCCCGCGCCAACTCGGGTTCACGACTGCCGAGTCCGGGCACGGCGACGACCGCGGACTCCCCCGGGACCGCCTCGTGCCCGATGCCGGCCAGCCCGGCGCGGAAGCGGGCGGCCAGCCCGGTGGCATGGGCGTGCAGCGCGTCGACCCCGATCTCCGCCAGCAGCTCCAGGGACCGTTCCGCCCCGTGGTACGCGAGGAAGGCGGCCGGTTCGTCGAACCGCCGGGCCGCGACCGCCAGCTGCCGGACGGGTCCGTACGTGCTGTTCCAGCGGTCCTCCGCCGAAACCCAGCCCGCGTACACCACGGGCAGCCCCTCCTGCGCCTCCTCGGTCACCGTCAGGAACGACGCGCCCCGGGGGCACAGCAGGAATTTGAAGCCGCCGGTGACCGTGTAGTCGTACGCCCCGGCGTCCAGCGGCAGCCAGCCGGCCGACTGGGTGGCGTCGAGCAGGGTCCGGGCGCCGTGCGCCCCCGCCGCCGCCCGGATCGCGTCCAGGTCGGCGATCCTGCCGTCGGCCGACTGGACTGCCGAGAAGGCGATGAGTGCGGTCTCCGGGCGTACGGAAGCGGCCAGCTCCTCCAGCGGGACGTAGCGCATCTTCAGGTCGCCGCGGACCGCGAACGGGCTGACGACCGAGCTGAACTCGCCTTCTGGCACGAGGACTTCGGCGCCCGGCTCCAGCGAGGCCGCGACGAGTCCCACATGCGCGGCGACGGAGCCGCCGGTGGCGACCCGGTCGGGGCCGACACCGGCGAGCCGGGCGAAACCGGCCCGCGCGCCGTCCACCGCCTCGAAGCTGCCCGCGCCGGGCCGGCGGCCCGTGGCGTTGTCGTCGGCAAGCTCCTTGACGGCCTCGACGGTCCGGCGGGGCAGCAGACCGCAGCTGGACGTGTTGAGGTATGTGGTCTCCGGTGCGAACTCGGCGGCTGTGGCCAGGTGGATCGTAGACGTCTCCATGCGTCCAGCCTGGCCGCCCCTTGCCCCTCCGTCAATCACGAAGAGTTAAGGGGTGAACCCAAGGAGTTCTTATGCGTGCCGGTCGGACGTGCCCCGGGGGACCTCGCAGGCCCCGTCCGCGTCGCAGGCCGCCGCGTCGCCGCCGAGGTTCGTCAGGGTGCTGACCGGGCGGTCCTTCCACGCCTGTTCCAGTGCCTGGACGAAGACCTCCGACGGCTGGCCGCCGGAGATCCCGTACCGCCGGTCGAACACGAAGAACGGCACCGCGTTGGCGCCCAGTTCGGCCGCCTCGCGCTCGTCGGTCCGCACGTCGTCGGCGTACGCGTCGGGGTCGGCCAGCACCGCACGGACCTCTTCGGCGTCCAGCCCCGCCTCCACGGCGAGGTCGGCCAGCACCGCGTCGTCGAAGACCGAGCGGTCCTCGGCGAAGTTCGCCCGGTAGGCCAGGCTCAGCATCTCGTCGTGGAGCCCGCGCGCCTTGGCCAGGTGCAGCAGCCGGTGGATGTCGAAGGTGCTGCCGTGGTCACGGCCCTCCGCGCGGTAGCCGAGCCCCTCGGCCTGCGCGTTCGCCGCGACGTTGGCCTCCATGCCGCGGGCCTCCTCGGGAGTGCGCCCGTACTTCTGTGCCAGCATGTCGATCACCGGCTCGGTGTCGCCCTTGGCACGCCCGGGGTCGAGCTCGAAGGAACGGTGCACCACCTCGACCTCGTCGCGGTGGGCGAATTCGGCCAGGCCCTTCTCGAAGCGGGCCTTCCCGATGTAGCACCAGGGGCAGGCGATGTCGCTCCAGATCTCGACGCGCATGACTCTTCTTCTCTCCAGCTCTGCCGTACGGGTGCGGAGCCGACCTCCGCCGCCCGTTAAACGTTCAACCGGCGCGGCTGATTCCCCGCCGCCCCGGACCGCTCGCCGAAGGCGGGACGCCGCCTCTCAGCGGACGGGCGTGGCTACCCGGGTGAGCAGGGCCGCCGACTCCTCCGGTCTGAGGGCACGCTCGTACACGAGCTCGCCGGTCATCTTGGGGAAGAAGCGACCGGCGTCCCAGCTTCTCCGGTACGGCGGAGGGTCGAGCACGACGAGCCGGACGCCGTCCACGACCGGGATGTCCGACAGGTTGCCTTCGTTCCAGATCCACTCGCCGTCGGCGCCGACCGGATTGAAGGAGCCGGTTGTCGGCACCATCCCGGGCCGGTCGCGGCAGCAGGCGACGGCTTCGGCGGACGGCGCCTCGCCCTGTACGAGGCCCCGGCCGATCAGGGCATCGGCAAGGAGCGTGTGCAGCTGGAAGTTGTCGCCGATGCCGGAGGCGCGCAGCGCGAAGCCGGTGCCGGTGGTGCGGTCGAGCGCGACGAGCGGCTCGTCGTCGAGAACGGCGAGGGCGTACGCGAGACACCGGAACGGCTCGTCGGACAGCTCCGCGACCTGGGCGACGGCGGCCCTCAGCCCCTCGCGCCCAGGGACCTCACGGCGCACCCGCGGCGAGTTGAGCATCGCGACACAGGCCATCTCGAACTGAGGGAGCGCCTGCCAGGCCATGACGGGCTCGAAGCCGATCCGTTCGAAGTCGGCCTCTTCGAGACCCTCGCCCTCGAGAGCGGGCAGCTCGCCGCGGCCCGCGGCCGCCCACCGCTCGCAGAAGACTGCAGCCTGCTCGAAGGCGTCCAGGGCGCTCGCGAACACGGCGGGCGCGCACGCCGGCGGATCCGCGCCCCGCTCGACGCATGCCCCGATCATCACCGCCACCACCGCACGCGGACCGGGCGGCACCCCTTCGAGCAGGGCGGCGAGCCGAGGCGCCGCCGCCCGCAGCTCGGTGTCCGTCGCCTTCCCGAAACGGTGTGTCAGCCGATCGAAGGCGGGCTCCGCCGCGTCGGCGTCCTGAGCCCGTACAGCGCCTTCGAAGTTCTCGACGGCGGCCACGAACCGCCCACGTCCGAATATCGTCCGCGCACCCTAACCGACGCTCCCGACACACCTTCCGATGATCCACGCCCGTAGGCGCCCGCCTTTCGGTCACACCGTCGGTTTCCCTCCGATCTCCGCCCAGACCGTCTTCCCGGAGGGCGGGAACGGACGTACGCCCCATGCCACGGCGAGGGCACACTTGCAGCACCTCGCAAAGCTGCGCAGCACGACGATTCAGGTACTTCCGATGACATGCGAGGACCACTCCGCGCTGGAGGGGCCGTTCATCCCGCTCACCCCCAAAGGGCGCCAACAACTCGCCTCCCTTGAGGTACAGAGCACAAACCGGCTGATCACCGATGCCGAAGAGGTACGTATTCCGGCCGCACGATACGGAAGCATCCGCGGTCAGGCCCTCAGTCCGCACGAGTCCCTGGCGCTGATCGAGGAGTTGCCGGGAGAGCGATGAACACCGAACTCAACTGGTTCAAGAGCACCTACAGCGCCGGCGACGGGGGAGAGTGCGTCGGGGTCGCCTCCGCCCCGCACGCCGTCCTCGTGCGCGACTCCAAGGACGTCACCCGCCCCCACCTGAGCATCTCCCCCACCCGCTGGGCGCACTTCGTGCGGTACGCCGCGGAGGGGTGACCGCGCGACGACGGATGCGGCGGCCAGGGGGTGCGCGGTCCGCGTCCGGGCCGCGCACCCCTCGTTCACACGGAGGTCAGAGCTTGCCGGCTCCGGCGCCCGCGGTCACCGACGCGGGGACGGACGAGGCGGGCTCGGCCGTGTAGGAGTACGGCGGGGTGGTGAACGAGCCGGTCTGCGAGATCTCGGTGGCCGCTCCGCCGAGGTCGTTGCCCCGCTGGACCACGTAGCCGTCCTCGTCGCTGCTGCGGCTGGTCGTGATCGCGATCTTCGTGTTGCGGAAGACGTTGTTCTCGACCAGTAGTTGCGCGCCCATGCGGGAGTGCACGGCGGTGTCCGCGCCCTCGACGTAGTTGTCGTAGAAGTGGCCGGTACCGAAGCGGAGGCTGGGGATCCGGGAGTAGATGTTCTGGAAGTGGTTGTGGTGGTACGTCACGCGCAGATGGCCCTTGTCCTCGCTCTCGTTGTTGTCGCTGTGCCCGACGAGGCTTCCCTTGTAGTGGTTCTTGAAGGTGTTCCAGGACACGGTGACGTTGTCCGAGGCGTGCGTGATGTCCAGCAGACCGTCGTAGTGGTCCTTGTCGTGGTCGCGGTCCGCGAAGAAGGAGTTGTGGTCGATCCAGACCTTCGTGGAGTTCTGGACCGTGATGCCGTCGGAGGGGGCGAGCGGCTTGCTGATGTTCAGGTTGCGGATGACGATGTTCGTCTCGCTCTTGAGGCGCAGGCCGCCGCCGGTGAACCCGGACGACGAACCGACGCCGAGCACCGTGGTGTTGGAGCCGATGTCGACCTGACCGCTCAGCGAGATGAGCCCACTCACCCTGACGGTCTTGGCGGAGTCGCTGGTGACGGCCGTCCTGAACGCGGCGAGGGTGCTGACGGTCGTCGCGGCGGCGCTGCCGCCGCCCGTGGTGCCCGCGCCGAACCCGATGGGGCTCGACTCGGCGGCGCCCGCGGCGTTGGGGAGCGCGGCGACGGTGAGGGATGCGACGGTCGCGACGGCGGCCATTGCCGCGATGCGGCCGCGGCGGCTGCGGAGTTGGGTGCGCATGGGGGGATCCCTTTCTCGGTACGACGAGGTACGAGTGCACCCAGGGGTCGCCGCCCGGGGCACGCAAGGTTGCCGGACCGGGATGAGAAATTCAGATATGTGGCGCGGCGCTTTGGTATGTGACCCGGAGGCTGCCGTCCCGTCATCGATCGCCGGCTGCCGGGAGCAGGACCGGTGTCGAGTTCCAGGCGGGCCCCGTGGGCCTCGGCGATCGTCGAGGCGATGGCGCCGGCGATCGTCGAGGCGGAGGCGGTCGAGGACCCGCCGTCCCCGCTGGGGTGTCGGACCGGGGCCGTCGTCGACGACCTCGACGGCGTGGGCCGGGGCGCCGGGGTACAGGGGTGGGGTGACGCCGGTGCGGCCCCGGCGGCCGGTCCCTCCGGTGCGCCTGCGCCACGGACGAAGGGCCCGGAATCCTCTCGGATCCGGGCCCCGTCGCGTGGGTCAGGTGTACGCGGTCAGCCGCCGTCGCGCAGGTCGCCGAGGCCGGCGGGCCGGTACTCGATGTGGTCGAACGACACCTCGCACCCTTCTCCCGTGGGCGACTGGACCAGGAAGCCGGCCATGACCGAGGCGCGCTCCTGCCGCGTACCGAGGGTGAAGACGCGGACGAAGGTCCACTTCTCGCCGTCGGCCGAGGCGTGGAAGGCGAACGCGTCGCCCGTGCGGCTGAGCCGCAGCCAGACGGTGTCGCCCTCCACCTCGGAGGAGTTGGCGTCGTCGGAGTGGCCGCGGGTGACGACCGTGCAGATGGTGGGGCGGGCCGGGGACAGCTCGAAGCAGAGCTTCGCCCAGTCCCTCTCACCGACGTGCAGGTAGAGGACGCCCGCGTCGAAGGCCGCCGCGAAGCCCACCTTCACCCGGGCGGACAGCCGGAAGTCGCCCTCCGGCACGGCGCCCAGCAGGCGCGGGGCGTCGGAGGCCGACTCCAGGGAGTCGCCGTCCGGCGGGACGAAACGGTCCTGCCGGGCGCCCGCCCGGCCGGTGAGCACACCGGCTTCGTACGTCCAGTCACCCTCGGGGCCGAACGCCTCCAGGGCGAAGGGCAGTTCGGGAAGTCGCTCGTTCACGCGCGCCGCCCGTCGACCCGGCGGGGCAGGCCCTGCGGGTTGCCCTCGCGCAGCTCCGGTGGCAGCAGGGCGTCGGGCGTCGACTGGTAGCTGACCGGACGCAGCCAGCGCTCGATCGCCGTGGCGCCGACCGATGTGGAGGTGGAGGTGGTGGCCGGGTAGGGGCCTCCGTGGTGCTGGGCGGGGGCGACGGCGACGCCGGTCGGCCAGCCGTTGACCAGGACGCGTCCGGCCAGCGGGGTGAGCGCCGACAGCAGACCGGCGGCGCTGCCGTCGGCCTCCTCGGTGGCGATCTGGAGGGTGGCGGTGAGGTTGCCGGGGAGGCGGGAGAGGACGGTGGTGATCTCGGCCTCGGAGTCGTAGCGCGCGACGACGGTGACGGGGCCGAAGCACTCCTCCAGCAGCGCGTCGTGCGGGCCTTCCTCGGCGAGTCGCCGCGCGGGGACGGTGAGGAAGCCCGCGGCGACGGTGTGCTCGCTGCCCGCGCCGGGAGTGACGGGGGCCTCCACGTCCGGGAGCGCGGCCCGCTCGGCCACTCCGGCGACGAAGGCGTCCCGCATCCGGTGGTCGAGCATGACCCCGGCGCCGGTGTCGCTGACGGCCTCGGTGAGGGACTTCAGCAGCCGGTCGCCGGCCTCGCCGGACGGGGCGAAGACGAAGCCGGGCTTGGTGCAGAACTGTCCGGCGCCCATGGTCATGGAGCCGCCGAGCCCGGTGCCGATCTGGTCGCCGCGTTCGGCGGCGGCCGCCGCGGTGACGACGACGGGGTTGAGGGAGCCGAGCTCGCCGTGGAAGGGGATCGGGACGGGGCGGGCCGCCGCCGCGTCGAAGAGCGCCCGGCCGCCACGGATCGAACCGGTGAACCCGGCCGCGCTGACAAGGGGGTGCTTGACCAGCTCGACGCCCGCGTCGAAGCCGTGCACGACGGCCACCACGTCCTCGGGCAGACCGTTCTGCGCCGCGGCCCTGCGCAGGAGCGAGGCGCAGAGCTCGGACGTGGCGGGGTGGTCGGGGTGCGCCTTGACGACGACCGGGCAGCCCGCGGCGAGCGCGCTCGCGGTGTCGCCGCCGGGGACGGAGAAGGCGAGGGGGAAGTTGCTCGCCGCGTAGACGGCGACCACACCGAGCGGGATCTTGTAGCGGCGCAGGTCCGGCCACGGCGGGATCCGGCCGCCGTCCTCGTGGTCGATGTGGATGTCGAGGAAGGCACCCTCCTCGACGACCTCGGCGAAGGCCCTCAACTGCGCCGCCGTACGGGCGAGTTCGCCGGTCAGACGGGCTGGGCCGAGGGCGGTCTCCGCGTCCGCGGCCTCGATCACGCGCTCACCCGCCCCGGCGAGCAGATCGGCCGCGGTCCGCAGGAACGCCGCGCGCACCGTGCGGTCGGCCAGCGAGTCGCGTACCGCATGCGCGGCCCGGACCGCGCGGTCGACCTCCTCCGCTGTAGCCTCCACCGCAACCTGCTCACGCGGGTTCCCGGTTCGGGGGTCGACGCTCCAGACTGGTGCTGCTGCCACCGTGTTTCCTTCCGGTCCACTGCCACACATCAGGGGTTGTTCGGTATTCTGAACAGAGTTCCTGATAGTGAATACGCAAGGGACTCTATTTCCGGGCGTTCCGTGTTGGCAAGAAGTCGCAGCGTCGCGCAGGTAGTACACGAAGGCTGGAAGGGGCATAGGGCGATGTCGGTTGCCGAGTCCGGTGGGACACAGGTCAAGTCTGCGGTACGGACGGTGGAGCTCCTCGAATACTTCGCGGGGCGCCCCGGTATGCACTCGCTGGCCGCCGTGCAGGAGGCCGTCGGCTACCCCAAGTCCAGCCTCTACATGCTGTTGCGCACGCTCGTGGAGCTGGGCTGGGTCGAGACGGACGCGACGGGCACGCGGTACGGGATCGGGGTCCGGGCCCTGCTCGTCGGCACCTCGTACATCGACGGGGACGAGGTCGTCGCCGCCGCCCGTCCCACCCTGGACCGGCTCTCCGACGACACCACGGAGACCATCCACCTGGCCCGCCTGGACGGGACGAACGTGGTGTACCTCGCCACCCGGCAGTCCCAGCACTACCTGCGCCCGTTCACCCGCGTCGGCCGCCGGCTGCCCGCCCACTCCACCTCGCTCGGCAAGGCGCTGCTGGCCACCCACAGCGACGAGCAGGTCCGCAAGATGCTGCCCGAGACGCTGCCCGCGCTGACGGAGCACACCCTGACCGACCGCGAGAAGCTGATCGAGGAACTGCGTCTCATCCGCGAGCAGGGGTACGCGGTGGACCGCGAGGAGAACACGCTGGGACTGCGCTGCTTCGGCGTCGCGATCCCGTACCGCACTCCGGCGCGCGACGCGATCAGCTGCTCGGTGCCGGTCGCCCGGCTCACTCCGGCGCACGAACAGATGGTCAAGGACGCCCTGTTCGACGCCCGCGACCGGCTGACCCTCGCGACCCGGAGGCTCTGACCGGTGCACGTCTCGCTGCGTGAGGTCCGCGACGCCGACCTGCCGCTGTTCTTCACGTTCATGAGCGACCCGGAGGCGACCAGGATGGCCGCCTTCACCAGTGCGGACCCGTCGAACCGGGCCATGTTCGACGCCCACTGGCAGCGTATCCGCGCCTCGGACACGGTGATCATGCGCACGGTGCTCGCCGACGGTGCCGTGGTCGGCAGCGTCGGGGTGTACGGGTCCCCGGCCGAGCGTGAGGTCACCTACTGGGTGGACAGGGCGCACTGGGGCAAGGGCCTGGCGACCGCCGCGCTGCGGGCGCTCCTCGACGCCGTACCGGAGCGGCCGCTGCACGCGCGGGCGGCGGCGGACAACGCGGGCTCGGCGCGGGTGCTGGAGAAGTGCGGATTCACCGTGACCGGCACGGACCGGGGCTACGCCCAGGCCCGCGGCGAGGAGACCGACGAGCTCCTGCTGCGGCTGGACGTCTGACCCGGAGGCCGGGCACGAAGGACCCGCCACCGCCCCCACGGCCGAGGGGCCCTCCGCCGTGCGGCGGAGGCGGATCGTCGCCGGGCAGGACGTGCGGGCGGGCTCGGCGCGGCAGCGTGGGTGTCATGACACAGACTCCGCTCGCACCCCGCACCCACGGCACCCCGCCGCCCGTCCGTACAGGCGGCCGGGCCCGCGTCCTGCTCCGCTTCCTCGCGATCGTCTCCTGCCTGCCCTATCTGTCGCTCAAGGTCGCCTGGATCGCGGGCAGTCAGGTCGGGATCCCGGAGGGCAGCCCCCTGCTCGACAACCCCACCACGATGGCGGTGGCCAACGGCGGCACGGTGCTGATGGACGGCAGCGTGATCGTCCTCGCCCTGCTGCTCACCCAGGCCTGGGGTCTGCGCGTCCGGGCCTGGCTGCTCGTCCTGCCGATGTGGACCGCGAGCGGGCTGCTCCTGCCGATCATGGGCGGCTTCCCCCTGCAGCTGCTGGTCGGCGCCCTCAACGGTTCGGGGCCGGGCGCCGACACGCCCTCCTTCCTCGAAGGCTGGGTCTTCGCCCTCGTCTACCCCGGCTTCATCGTCCAGGGCCTCGCGCTCGGCGCCCTGTTCGCCCTGTACGCACGGGACCGCTGGGGCCACCTCTGGCAGGGCGCCCTGCGCGATCTGCCGCCGAGCCCCACCGCGCCCGCCCTGCGCGTCGCCGCCGTCGCCGCCTCGCTGCTCGCCGTCGTACCCGCCACGATGCACCTGCTGTGGGCGTCGGGTTCGACCGTGGGACTCAACGGGAGCCGGATCGCGGGCCGTACCGACGACTTCTACGCGCTCCAGGCGCTCGACGCGCTGTTCGTCGCCGCCACCGTCGCGGGGCTCCTGCTGCTCGCCTTCCGCCGCACCGGCGGGCTCTCCCTCAAGGTGCCGCTCGCGCTGGCCTGGGCCGGTTCCGGAGCGGTGGGCTGCTCGGGCGGCTGGCTGAGCATCGCCTCGCTGGCCGGTGTCGAGGAGATGGCCGACCGGGCGACGCCCGGAATGGAACTGACCTACGCTGTGCAGATGCTGGTCGGACTGCTGGTCGTCACCTCGGGCGCGTACTTCTTCGCGGAGCGCGCGGCGGCGGCGAAGACGGCCGGTTCCCACGCGTGACCCTGCTCCTCGGGCGCCGGGCCCGGCTGCGCTGGCTGCACCTGATCATCGGTGGCGCGCTGCTCATGCCGTACTTCCTGGTGGGCATGGTCATCGTCGGCTCGTACAGCTCCGGTCCGGGCGTGTTCTCCTCCCCCTTCGGACAGTTCACCGCGTTCGCGTACGCGCTGCCGATGGCCGCGGTCACCGGCCTCTTCCCGCTCGCGCGCCCCCTGTCGGTGGCGGCGGCCCGTTCCCTGTGCGGGATCCCGGCGGGGATGCTCGCCGACGGCCCCGCGAGGACCCGGCAGGCGCGGGTCAGGGCCTCGGGCTGGCTCACCCTGCACGTGGCGCTCGGCGGCGTCGTCAGCGCACTGACGCTCGTGCTGCCCCCCTTCGCGGTGGGCGTGATGACGCTGCCGTTCGTCCCGGCGGCGCGCGAGTCACGGACGCTGGGCCTGCCCGTTGTGCTGGACAAGCCGTGGATCCTCGCCCTGGCCCCGTTCGCCGGGCTCGCGATGCTGGTGGCGCTGGCCGGCTGCGCCGCCGCTGCCGGGGCCCTGCTGGCCCGTCGGGCGCCGGTGCTGCTCGGGCCGACACCCGACGACCGGCTGGCCGCCGCGGAGCGCCGGGCGGCCGGTCTGGCGGTACGCAACCGGCTCGCCCGGGAGCTGCACGACTCGGTCGGCCACGCGCTGAGCGCGGTCACGCTCCAGGCGGGTGCGGCCCGCCGGGTGCTGGACAGCGACCCCGCGTTCGTACGGGAGGCGCTGGAGGCCATCGAGGAGACGACGCGCCGCACGGTCGGCGAACTCGACGCCGTACTGGGCCTGTTGCGCCGCGGCGAGGACGACGAGGCGCCGGACGGACCCACGCTCGACGGCCTGGACGAGCTGCTGGCGCGCTGCGGGATCCCGGTGGAGTACACGGTGAAGGGTGACCCTGAGCTGGTGCCGCGGGCCGTGTCCAGGGAGGCGTACCGGATCGCGCAGGAGGGCCTGAGCAACGCGCTGCGGCACGGGGGCAGCGGTACGCGGGCGGAGCTCCGGATCACCGTGGACGAGCACGCGCTGGAGCTCACGCTGGACAATCCGCTGCCCGGTCACCCGGCGGCGGTCCGCCCCGGGGGCGGGCGAGGACTCCGCGGCATCACCGAACGGGCCGTACTGCTGGGCGGCAGCGCCCGCTCGGGGCCGGACGACGACGGCAGGTGGCGGCTCTGTGCCCGCCTCCCGCTGCACCACCCCGGACAGGAGCACCGATGAACGACGGCACGATCCGCATCGTCCTCGCCGACGACGAACGCATGGTCCGTACGGCGCTGCGCGTGATCCTGGACGCGGAGGCGGGCCTGGAGGTGGTCGGCGAGGCGGCCACGGGTGCCGAGGCGGTGTCCGTGGTGCGTGAGCTGCGGCCCGACGTGGTCCTCATGGACGTACGGATGCCGGAGGTCGACGGGATCCGCGCCACCGAGCGGATCCTCGCCACGATGGACGATCCGCCCCGCGTCGTCGTCGTCACCACCTTCGAACACGACTCCTACGTGTACGAGGCCCTGCGGGCCGGGGCGGCGGGCTTCCTGCTGAAGCGGGCGGCGGCCGAGGACCTGGTCCAGGCGGTGCGGCTGGTGGCGCGCAGCGACTCGCTGCTGTTCCCCGCCGCGGTGCGCGGGCTGGCCGCCGAGTACGGGAAGCGGCAGGCCGCGGCGCCGGCCTGGGTGGCGCGGCTGACCGGGCGGGAGGCGGATGTGCTGCGGCTGGTGGCGGCGGGCCTGACCAACGCGGAGATCGCCCGGCGGCTGGCGGTGGGACCGGCCACCGTGAAGACGCATGTGGCGGCGGTGCTCGCGAAGACCGGCGCCCGGGACCGTACGCAGGCGGTCATCGCGGCGTACGAGTCGGGGTTCATCACACCCGGCTGACCTCGCGGCCGACCCGTTCCCGGAACTGAGAACCGGGTGAGAAGGGACACGAACGGGAACGCCCCCGTTCGTCCCTCCAGCGGGATGAACAAGACAATCAGGCGCGCTTCGGTCTTCTGCCTGCTCATGGTCCTCGCCCTGCTGGTGCGGGCGACGTGGGTGCAGGGGTACGAGGCCCGGGCGCTCGCAGACGACGAACACAACCGGCGGAACACGATCGCGCGGTACGCGCAGCCGCTCGGCGACATCATCGGGCCGGATGACCGGTCACCGGTTCGAAGGAGACGGGGGGCGGAGATCTCCGCTACGAGCGGACCGAGTGGTGCGGTGGGTGAGGGTGGGAACGAACGTTTCGGGGTCGGACGGCACCGCCCCCACACGACCGGAGTGATCGTGCGGGGCATCGGACCGTCCAGGCCGATCATGGTGGACGAGGGCGTGGGGGAACCCGCCCACCCGCAACGGACCACGCCCCCGGAGGCGTGTCACCGAGCGGGACGCGAAAGCGGCGACCCAGCGCACCCAGAACCGTTCGGGATGCGCCCAGAACGCACCAGTGGGTCCAGGACTCACTCAGGCACACCGGCTAGGAGCGGTTCAGTTTTTCGCCGTGTTGCGCCTTACTGGGATACGCACCCGCGTCGAAACGCTTCCGGGGTGCTCGTTGGTACGCTCTCGTCCCCGCGGGCGGGAGTGTGAACGTACACAACCCGTTCGAGCGTGCAGGGATCCACGTGCAGAGAAGAGGTACCCGTGGGCACAGTCCTGGACGATGCCGCCGCCGCCGAGTTCCACGCGTTCTTCGAGGCGCACTACGCCGAACTCGCCAGGCTGGCCCATCTCCTGACGGGTGAGGCCGACGCGGCGGACGATCTGGCGGCCGACGCGCTGATGGCGCTGTGGCACCGCTGGGACCGGGTCAGGGATGCCGACCACCCGGTGGCGTACGCCCGGGGGGTCGTCGCCAACCTGGCGCGCACGCGCATCCGCAGCGCCGTGCGTGAGCGCCGCAGGATCGCGCTGTTCTGGGCACCGCGCGGGGCCGGGGACGGGTACGCGGTGGACGACCCGGACGTGTCGGCGGTGGTGGACGTCCAGGGGGCCCTGCGCCGGCTGCCGTTCCGCAAGCGGGCCTGCGTGGTGCTGCGCCATGCCTTCGACCTGTCCGAACGGGACACCGCGCTCGTGCTGGGCATATCTGTCGGTACGGTGAAGAGCCAGACCTCGCGCGGGATGGCGGAGCTGCAACGGCTGCTCGGGCCCGAGGCACCGGCCGAACGGGTACAGGTGGCCGTCGCGGCGCAGCGCACCGGAGGAAGGCACTGATGGACGAGGACCTGCGTGAGCGGCTGCACACCGCCGCCGCTTCGCACCGCCCCGACCGGGCACGGATGCTGGCCCGGATCGAGCGCGGCATGGCCGAGGAGCCGCCGTCCCGCGTCCCGCGCGCCCCGCGCACGCCGAAGCCCTGGCTGCGGGTCGCGGGTGCCACGGCGGCGGTGTGCGGGGTGCTGGCGGCCGGTGCGTTCGCGGCGGCCTCGACGGGGCCCGGGGAGCCGGAGGGCGGCCGGCAGGTGGCCGTCCGGCCCGCCCCGGCCTCGCAGGACCCGGCCCGGGGCGGGTCGCTGCCCGCGGGGGAGGGTCCGCTCTGGTCTGACGGTTCGCTGGATCCGCACAGCAACGCGTACTGGGCGCAGAGCAATGTGACGGTCAAGACAACCCAGCCGCTCTCGGAGCTCACCGTGGAGCTCCGGATCGCGCTGAACGGCGGGGTGAACACCACCGGCGCCTGGCGCTCGCTGCCGGGGAAGGACTTCACGGCGTCGGCGCGTGAGGAGGACGGTTTCCTCGTCTACCGGTGGACGTCGAAGCCGGGGCGGAGCGTGCCCGTGGGTACGCACACCTTTGCCGGCCAGTACAACCACGCGGAGGGCACCCGCGACGCCGGGCGGGACGACTACACGGCGCGGGCCCGTGCCGCCGGTGAACCGGCGGCGGTGGGCGGCGACTTCTCCGAGTCCCGCTGAGCTCGTTCCGCTCAGCCGGGGGCCCGAAAAAGATCCGGAACGGCGGCAACCCTTTCACGGTGCGGTGGCGACAGGAAGACGAAACACTCCCCCACCCCCTAGGAACGGATCACCGACCATGAGGGAACGAGCCGCACTCCGGCCCACCCACCGGCGTCGCCCCGGACGCCGCCGTACGGCCGCGGCACTGACGGCGGCGCTGGGTCTCACCGGCGCGGCCCTGGCCACCAACGTGATGCTCCAGCCGGCCGGCGCGGCCGTCGCCGCGGTGCCCGCCTGGCCCACGGCCAAGGGCAGCCAGGCCGTCTCGTCGACCGTCGAGGTCTCGGGGACGTACGACGGCGGGCTGAAGCGCTTCTTCGGGAGCGGCGACCTCGGTGACGGGGGCCAGGACGAGGGCCAGGACCCGATCTTCAGGCTGAAGGACGGGGCGACGCTCAAGAACGTCATCCTGGGCTCGCCCGCGGCGGACGGCATCCACTGCTCCGGCAGCTGCACGCTCCAGAACGTGTGGTGGGAGGACGTCGGCGAGGACGCCGCGTCCTTCAAGGGCACGTCGACGAGCTCCGTGTACACGGTGTACGGCGGCGGCGCCCGGAAGGCCTCCGACAAGGTCTTCCAGTTCAACGGGGCCGGCAAGCTCGTCATCACGAAGTTCCAGGTCGCGGACTTCGGCAAGCTCGTCCGGTCCTGCGGCAACTGCTCCAAGCAGTACAGGCGCGAGATCATCGTCAACGACGTGGACGTGACGGCGCCGGGCAAGTCCCTGGTCGGTATCAACACCAACTACGGGGACACGGCGGCGCTGCGCTCGGTCCGCTTCCACGGCGACAGCGGCAAGAAGATCAAGCCCTGTATCCGCTACACGGGCAACAACACGGGCGCCGAGCCGAAGGAGACCGGCAGCGGCCCGGACGGCACGTACTGCCGCTACACCGCGTCGGACCTCAGCTACGACTAGGGTCTCTCGTCTGGGCAACCGCGCGGAGTGCGGCCTCGGCAGCGTGAGCGATGAGGGTGTCGTCGCGTTCGGCGTCCCTGGTGTCGCGGCGCGAGAGGACGGCCACGACGACGGGAGCGGCTCGGGGTGGCCAGATGACCGCGATGTCGTTGCGGGTGCCGTAGCCCCCGGAGCCGGTCTTGTCCGCGACCTGCCACCCGTCGGGAGTGCCGGCCCGGATGGTGCGGTCGCCGGTCGTGTTGCGCCTGAGCCAGTCGGTCAGTACGGCCCGCTTGTCCGCCGGGAGGGTGGCGCCGAGGACGTACGCGCGCAGATTTTCGGCGAGGGCGCGGGGCGTGCTGGTGTCGCGGAGGTCCCCTGGGACCGCGTCACTGAGCGCGGTCTCGTAGCGGTCACAACGGGTGATGCTGTCACCCAGCGCGCGCAGGGCGTCCTGGAGGCCCTGGGGGCCGCCGAGTTCACGGAAGAGGAGGTTGGCCGCGGCGTTGTCGCTGTAGCGGACGGCTGCGTCGCACAGCTCACGCAGGGTCAGGCCGGTGGCGAGGTGCTGCTCGGTGATCGGCGAGTTGCTGATGAGTTCGTCGCGGCCGTAACGCACGAGCCGGTCCATCTGCCGCGGGGAGTTCCTGTCGAGTACGGCGCCGGCGAGCAGTGCCTTGCAGGTGGAGGCGTAGGCGAAGCGTTCGTCGGACCGGTGGGTGACGGTCCGGCCGCTGCCGGTGTCGAGCGCGTAGACCCCCAGCCGCGCGTCGAACTTCCGCTCCAGTTCGGCGAACGCGCGCTCCGGAGGGGAATCGGCGGGCTGTGCTGACGCGGAGGACTTCGCGGCGGGCGGAGTCGGACCGGATGCCGTAGGAGCGCTACCGTCCGGGGTGGCGGTACACCCGCCGAGAGGCAGGGCCACGGCCCCGGCCAGCGCGGAAAGGGCTGCACGACGGGAGACATGCGTTCGACGGTGCATGAGGTGCGGACGTTTCCTTCTGTAGCGGTCGTTCGGACAGGCCGGTCCCTGCTCACCGGGCGAGGTTGCTCAGGAACCGCGCGGCGACCGGGCCCGCGTCAGCGCCACCCGAACCGCCGTCCTCGAGGAGCACCGCCCACGCGAGGTCGGTGGCGCCCTGGTAACCGATCATCCAGGCGTGGGTGCGCGGAGGGGCCTCGCTGCCGAATTCGGCGGTTCCGGTCTTCGCGTGCGGTTGGCCGGGAAGGTCCTTGAGGGCGCGGGCGGAACCGGCGGTCACGGTGGTGCGCAGCATGGCGCGGAGCCGGCCTGCGACCTCGGGGTCCAGCGTCTTCGGTGCCTGGTGCTTCTTCTTCACCGCGTCCGGCACCAGTACCGGCTGGTGAAAGGTCCCGCTTTTGACGGTGGCCGCGATGGACGCCATGACCAGCGGTGATGCCTGAACGCGTGCCTGGCCGATGGTCGCGGCGGCCTTGTCGTTGTCGCTCGTGGAGACGGGAACGCTGCCGTCGTAGGTGGTCGTGCCCACGTCCCAGCTGCCGCCTATGCCGAATGCCTGTGCCGTGTCCCTCAGTTCGGTGTCGGAGAGCCGGTCGCGGGCGTTGACGAAGTAGGTGTTGCAGGACTGGGCGAAGACGTCCGTGAAGGTCGAACCGGTGGGGAGTTCGAACTGCTTCTGGTTCTCGAAACGTTGCCCGTCGACACGCGCGAACTTCGGGCAGGCCGCCAAGTCGCCGGGTTCCGTTCCGCCCTCCAGAAGAGCCGCTGCGGTCACGACCTTGAAGACGGAACCGGGCGGATAGCGCCCTTCGAGGGCGCGGTTGAAACCGTCGGGACGGTTGGCGGCGGCGAGTACGCGCCCGTTGCGCGGATCGATCGCGACGATCGCCGCATTGACCTCGACCCCGGTCAGGGCGTCGGCCGCCGCCGCCTGGACACGAGGATCGATGGTGGTGCGCACCGGGCGGCCCTCGACCCCCGCGGCAGGGGTGAGGTCCTTGACGGCGCGTCCGCTCTGCCGGTCCGCGACCACGACGGACTTTGCCGCGGTCCTGCCCCCGGAGAGGAGGTCGTCGTAGCGGGCCTCCAGGCCGGACGTGCCCTTGCCGCTGACGGGGTCGACGGTTCCGGTGAGACTCTCCGCGCGGAGCGGGTCATCCTTGGAGTCGAGCACCTTCCCCCTGGTGTTCGTGCTCTTGAGCGCAAGGGTCTGCCCCGGCTTCAGTTCCGGGTGGATCACCGGCGAAGTGAACTCGACCTTCCAGGTGCCCGATGAGTCGACCACCTGTGCGCCGGAGCGCCAGATGACCTCTCCGGCGCTCGGTACCGCCATGGTCACCGTGAAGGCGAAGTGAACCTCCCCCTCGCCTTTCCTCACCCCCTTGCCCTCGACGATGGTGGTCTTGGAGGGCTCGAGATTGGTCAGGACCGACGTGAGGAGCGACGCGGCGTCGTCGGGGGTGTCGGTATAGCCTGCCGCCTTCCGCGCGTCGTGCCCGGCCCATGCGGCGAGGAACGCGGCCAGGGGCTCGCGGGCGGCCGCCACGTCCATGTCGTCTTCCTTCGCGTCGCCGCCCCGGAGACCGAATGCGGCATACCCGCCTCCTGCCAGCACGAGAACGGACAGGACCACGAGCGGTGGTCGCCGCACGC
This sequence comes from Streptomyces sp. NPDC058637, assembly GCF_042717325.1. Lineage (NCBI taxonomy): Bacteria > Bacillati > Actinomycetota > Actinomycetes > Kitasatosporales > Streptomycetaceae > Streptomyces > Streptomyces sp. NPDC058637. The sequence goes on from NZ_JBHXRD010000022.1 coordinate 35,313, forward strand.
TTCGCGACCGGCGGCGCGGGGCGGAACTGTTCGGGCTGTGAGTACGCCTCAAGGTGATCTCCGTCTCGGGTCGTGCGGTCCGCACCGGATGGTCGGCCGGATGCGGTCTCGGCGTGGGCGGGGCACCTCGGCTCGGCAGCAGCTCATGCCGGCGCGGCCGAAACCGGTTCCCGTCGGGAGTCAAGCCCGCTGCCGGGCTGCATGTCGAATACGATCTCGGCGACTACACGATTCACAGCCCGTATCAGTACAGGCCAGGGGATGCAGAGTGCTGACGGAACGACATCTGGAAATCTTTGTCGCGGTGGCGGAGGAGGAACACTTCGGAGCTGCGGCGCAGCGGGTGGGCATCACCCAGCCGCCTCTGTCCCAGGGCCTGCGGCGACTGGAGACGCTGCTCGGTGTCCGTCTGTTCGACCGTGACAGAGGAGTCTCCCTCACCGAGGAGGGGACTCAGCTGCTTCCACACGCCCGCAAAGCACTGGCCGCGCTCGTGGCACTCCGTGAGACCGGGGCTCGCGAACAGGCCGACGGCCGACGGCTGCGGCTCGGGCTGGCTCCCGAAGTGCCGACGCCCCTCGCGGCGGGCGTGGCGGCCGCACCGGTCCGCGCGGGCGAGCGGACGCGGATCGGTATGGTGACGGCGTCGACGTCCGTGTTGCTCGGCGACGTCGCTGCCGGGCGGCTGGACATCGCCGTGATCCGGCACCCCTCCGTGCTGCACGGTCTCGCCGCCGGGCGCGTGATCCTTCTGCCGACCTGGATCCTCGCCCCCTCCGATCGCGGGGATGTACGTGACGCACGTGCGCCGCGTCTGCCCGTTGCCGTACGTCCCCGCGCCGAGGCCCCAGCGGCCCATGACCTGTTCATCGACACCCTGGCCAGCCGCGGCCGGCGAGTGGAGACTGTGGTGGTCTCCGACGAGCGTGCGGGCCTCGCACTCGTCGCGGCCGGTCAGGCAGTGCTGGTCACGGCGGACGACACGCTCACCGCCTCCGGCGTCGAACGGCGACCGACCACGGACCCACCGCTGCCACTGCGCCTTCGGGTGGCCTGGGACCCGCGTCGTCCCGGGGCGGAGGAGGCCGCCAGGACAGCGCGACTGCTGGAGGACGCGCTGACCCGGAAGGTGACACCGTGAGCGGGATGCTGCGAGGCAAGGGCGTGGAGAGCACCATCCGCGGCATGTTCGACGACGCGGGTGTCCGCGGTTGGCTGCACGTGGCGGAACTGCGCCGGCCGTCGGCACGGGTGACCGTCGATCCCGACGAACAGCTGCCCATGGGCTCGGTGTACAAAATTCCTGTGATGGTCGCCTTCTGCCGGCTCGCGGATGCGGGGCTGATCGACCCGGTGCGAACGGTGACGCTGGAACCCGGGGAGCGCGTTCCCGGGCCGACCGGCGTCTCGATCCTGCGCGACGCCGTCACCATGTCGCTGCGCGACTTGGTGGTGCTGATGATGACCATCTCGGACAACACCTCGGCCGACGCCGTACTCCGCGCGGTCGGCCCGGACGTGGTCGACTCCGTGTGCCTCGGCCTGGGCCTGCCCGACACCCGAATCCACGGAGGCGTCGTCAACACGTTCAGCCGACTGGTCGCCGAAACAGGCGCCCACTCCCTGGACGCGGCCCTGGCGCGCGTGGCGGACAACGACACCGTCGTGCCGCCAGGCGTCTACGACCCCGCGTACAAGGCCTCCACCACACCATCGGACATGGCGCGGCTCCTGCGAGCGATCTGGACCGGACAGGCCGCCTCCGAGGAACACTGCGCCTTCATGCGCGGGGTGATGCGCCAACAGCCCTGGGCACACCGGCTCGGGTCCGGATTCCCTTACGACGACGTCACCGTCTACGGCAAGACCGGCACCTTCGGCTCACTGCGCCACGAAGCGGGCGTCGTAGAGCTCGCCGACGGCACCGCCTACACCGCCGTTGTCTTCACCCAGGCAGCCCGGTCCGACAACAAGCTCCCACGCGCCGACGCGGTCATCGGCGCTGCGGCCCGGGCCGCTGTGGAGGAACTACGGGGACGCCAGGGCACATGACGGAGGCGAGCCGCCGTGGCGGGGGATGCGCCGGGCATCGGGCCACGCCCGCGCCACGCCGCCGACTGCCGACTGCCGCGCCGACGGACCCGCACCCGCCGTCCGTCCCCCGACACCTGTCAGCCACCTGGACCGGTACCTGCCCCGCCTGTCGGCAACCCGCCCCTCGGCAGACATACGGCACCACCTGGCGAAGCCCTACCGGGCCGCGGCAGTCGAAACGCCCTCACCTGGCAGGTTTCCGGTGGGGGCGCCGAGCCATGTGTCCAGCCAGGCGTACACCGCGTCCTGCATGTCCGCCGCGAAGACGTGGCCGTGCTCCGGCCACACCGTGGTGGTGAGCCGGTCGCCCGCCCCCCGCTCGTCCCAGACGGCTCGCAGCTTCGCGAAGGCGCCCGCCACCCCGGCCGCCGGGAACAGCGGGTCCTGTCCGCCCGCGTGGAACAGGGCGGGCTTGGGGGCGGCGAGGGACGCCACGTCCGGGATGTCGAGGTGCCGGTGGAGTCCCGGGTGGAGGGTGAAGTACGCCGACTGGCCGCGCAGGGTGTTGTTGCCGGGGACGAGCATGTCCTTGAGGCCCGTCATCCAGCAGACGGCGGCAGCGGCCCGGACGCCGTCACAGAGGGCGGACAGCTGCCAGGCGCGGTAGGCCCCCATGGAGAACCCCAGTGCTCCGACCCGCCGTTCGTCGACCTCGGGGAGTGAGGCGAGGAAGGCGGCGGCCCGGATGTCCTCATGGGCGGTGAGCCCGGCCAGCGAGGTGCCCAGCTGGAGGAGGTTGGCGGCCAGGGCCTGCTGGTCGGCGTAGGCGAGCGGACCTCTGTCGCCCCAGCCGAGGGTGTCCACGGCGAGCACGGCATAGCCGTGGGCGGCCAGTTCGTCGCCCACGAACCGGCCGCCGTAGTAGGCGTCGGCCCAGGCCGTGGCGCGCGGGAGCCGGGCGGGGTCGGCCCAGGGGCGTACGACCTTCTCCCGGCCGATGGAGAATTCGGACCCGTGGTCGTGCAGCAGCAGCACCGCGGGGAAGGGTCCGGTGCCGTGCGGCAGGAGCAGCGAGCCGCGGGCGCGGGCGTACCGGCTGAGGGCGAACTCCACGGTCCGCGCGGTGAACCGGCGGGCCTGGCGCTCGTCGACGGTCACCGGGGCGAAGGGGTCGGGGCCGGGTCCGGATGGCTGCAGCAGTGCCTCCGCGGCCTTGGCGCGCGCCGCGGCGCGCCAGGCCGGGAAGTCCCGGGCCGTGGAGTTCTCCCGGGCGAGCGGGAAGGTCAGCCCGTCCCTGAGCTGCTCGTAGAACCCGGGGAGGACCCGTTCCGTGATGCCGTCGCTCACGCGTACGGGCGCCAGTCGCCGAGGTACGCGGCCGGGGTGTGCGAGCGGGCCTCCGAGGCGCTCAGCTGGGGGCGTTCGGCGGGGGCGGTGACACGCGCGCCGGGTCCGGTGTTGCGGTACTCGGCGAAGCGCTGGTCCTGCCACGGGAAGCCCGAGGACATGGTGGCGTACGGCGTGACCGCGTCGATGCCCGCGCCGAGCCGGCTCTCGCGGACGGTGAGCATGGGGCGGGCGGTGAGGTCCGAGGAGGGCACCCAGGGGCGGGCCAGTTTGTAGTACGCGTCGGGGGCGGTGCTGGTGACACGGGAACGCAGGACCAGGTAGCCGTGCGGGTTGGCCCCGGCGGTACTGGGTGCGAAGACGAAACCGTACGGGGCGGAGGCGAGGTCGGTGCGGGTGAGGGTGCGGAAGTGGCAGCGGTCGTAGACGGCGGTGGCGCGGCCGAAGACGAAGTCGACGTCACCCTCCACGTAGCAGTCGCGGTAGTACTGGCGGGCGAACGCGGTGAGCGAGAGGGAGTCGGCGTACAGGGTGTCCTGGTGGCCGAGGAAGCGGCAGCCGTAGAACGCCGACCGGTCGCCCTGGACCTTGATCGCGACGGCCTGGGTGCCGGTGTACCCGGGGTTGTCGGAGCGCAGCCAGTCGTTGGCGAAGGTCACGTCGTGTGCGGTGAAGCCGGCGGCCTGGACGGTGACGGAGGCCGAGCCGCTGGTGCCGTAGGTGCCGGAGCCGTCGGGCTTGGGGGTGCCCGCCGCGCGGTTGTGGACGACGACGGTGTCGCGCGGGTCGCCGCTCGCGCCGATCAGGGTGAGGCCGGTGCGGGCGGCGCCGACGGTGACCGCGCCCCGGTAGGTGCCCGGGGCGAGCACCACGGTGTGGCCGGTGCCGGTGGCCGCGTCGACGGCCGACTGCACGTCGGAGTGGTCGCCCCGGCCGTGCGGGTCGACGTACAGGGTCAGGGGGTCGAGGCGGCGGGCCGGTGAGCCGTAGCGGCCGAAGGGGCGGGGGCGTACGGGGTGGGCGTGTGCGGCGGGCGCGCCGAGGGCGAGGACGGCGGTCCCGCCTGTGAGCAGGGACAGGGCGTTGCGTCGGCTGAGCACGGCGGTACTCCTTCACGGGGTGGTGCGGGCCTTCACGGAGGTGCGGGCCTTCACGGGTGCGGAGGGCCGGAGCGGCGCTCTCCGGGGTGGTGGAGAGTGCGGTGCCGCTCCGGCCGGTTCAGGGGTGCCGGTTCAGGGGCGCGGTGTCAGCGGCCCGACGTCCTGCCCGCTCCGGCCTTGAGGGCGACGAGCACGGGGACGACGAGCGGGTGGTCGACCCTGTCGCGCAGCACGGGCGTCCAGCCGGCGCCCTCGGTGAGCTGCTCGGTGGGCACGCCCGCGTTGTGCACGGCGATCAGGTCGGTCTTCCGCCCGTTGACGTAGTTGTTCCCGGCGGTGAGGGGGGACTCGGACCACTTCTTGAGGATGGTCGCCTTGTCGAAGCCGGCGGGCACGGTGAAGGCGTTGTGCTCGGCGACGAGCTTCGACTCGGCGCCGATGCCGTACGTGTAGCCGTAGGCGCTGCCCTTGGTGGCGACGAAGTGGTTGTTGTACGAGTCGACCTGGCCGAAGCGGACGCGGGGCGCGCGCTCCTTCACGTCCTTGAAGAGGTTGTGGTGCAGGGTGACGCGGAGCTTGCCGCGGTCGCTCGCCCCGGCGCCGTCGCTGTTTCCGATGAGCATGGTCTTGTCGTGGTCCTTGAGGACGTTCCACGAGACGGTGACGAGGTCGGCGCCGCGCACGATGTCGAAGAGGCCGTCGTGCTGCTGGTAGACCTGCCCGAAGTAGTGGGGCTGGTCGGCGTCGGGGCGGTCGCCGTCGCTGAAGGTGTTGTGGTCGACCCAGACGTGGCTGGAGCCGTAGACGACGAGGTTGTCGTACTCGGAGTTCCAGGCGCCCTCGTCCCCGTCGGTGGGGTCCCACTGGGGGAAGCAGTCGTAGGTGTCCTCGAAGGAGATGTTGCGGACGATGACGTTGGAGACGTTCTTCACCTGGAGGCTGGCACCGACGATGGTGGCGTCCTTGCCGACGCCGACGAGCGTGGTGTTGGAAGGGACGTTCACGTTGACGGCTGCCGCCTGCAGTTTCGCGGAGGCCGCGCGGGCGTCCTCCAGGGGCCCCGACGGGACCTCGTCCCGGCCCCAGACCTCGGGGTCGTAGGCGGCGAGGTACTTCTCCAGGGTGTAGCCGCCCTGCTGGTACGCCTCGCAGCCGATCGGGGTGCCGTTGACGTCGGAGTTGCCGTGGACGGTTCCGGCGATCCTGATGATCTTCGGTGCGTCGCCGGCGTCCTGGAACGCGGCGATGAGCTCGGCCCGGTTGGTCACGGTGTAGACGTGGTCGGGCGTGGCCTGCGAGCCGCCCGTGGTGGACCCGTCGGCGGCGGCCCAGCCGTCACCGGCGGGGAGTACGGCTCTCTCGATCCCCTTGCCGTGGCGCGGCTGGGCGGCCTGGGCGGGGACGCTCACGGCGAGGGCCACCGAGGCGCAGCCCAGCACCACGGCGATGGAGCGGACGTGACGCATGCGTGCGGGCATGGCGAATCCTTAACTGTCGTGCGGAGGAGGAAGGAAAGGTGGTGCGCGTGCGCGTCGCACCGGCGGTACGCGTTCGGACCGTGGTGCGCGTGGTGTTCGTGCCGCGCGTGGTGTTCGTTCTGCGCGTGGTGTTCGTTCTGCGCGTGCCGCTCGTGCCGCGCGTCAGACGGGCTGCGGCCAGGTGATCCACTCGGTGGGGACCGGTGCGTCGAGGCGGCGCAGGTCCCGCCGGGCGAGGACCCCGCCGTCCAGCAGCGCGCGGGCGGTCGTCCGGGCCACGTCGATCGCGCCCGCCGGCCTGAAGTGGGTGTTGTCCTGCTTGCCGTCGGGGTAGTTGGGCGACTCGCCGGGCTCCAGCCAGTTGAAGTACGCCTCGGTGCCGTCCGGGCCGAGTTCCTGCCAGCGGGCGAGGGAGAGCGCCTGGACGTCGAGCAGGGGTACGCCCTCCTCGGCGGCCAGGGCGGCCATCGCGGCGGGGTACTCCCCGTGGGTGGGCTTCGCGGTGCCGTCGGCGGCGAAGCGCCGCCGCTCGACGGAGGTGATCAGTACGGGTTCCGCCCGCCGGGCACGGGCGCCCTCGATGTACTGGCGGAGGTACTCCTGGTAGGTGGTGTACGGATCGGTGCCGCGGGCGGGGTCCTCCGTCTTCTCGTCGTTGTGACCGAACTGGACGAGGAGGAGATCACCCGGGCGGACGCCCCGCAGGAGTGCGGTGAGGCGTCCTTCGTCGATGAAGCTCTTGGAACTCCGGCCGTTCACCGCGTGGTTGGCGACGGTGAGGTGGTGGCCGAGGAAGAACGGCAGGGCCATGCCCCAGCCGGTCTCGGGTGCGGCGTCGGAGTACTTCCGGGCGGCCGTGGAGTCGCCCGCGATGTGCAGGGTCCTGGGCCGGGGCCTGCCCCCGCCGCCGTGCGCGACCGCGGGGCCGGCCGAGAGTGCGAGGGGCAGCGCCACGAGCGCGGCCGCTGTCTGTCTGCGGGTGAGTGACACAGGGGGACTGCCTCTCTCGAAGGACATGCAGAGCTGAAGGACGTACGGGAACGAGACACGAGGGAGAGGGAGAGGGAGAGGGAGAGGGACCGGCGGCGGGGCGCGACCCGGACCGCCGCCGGTCCCCCGGTCACCGGGGGTCGTGGCTGTGGGGAACGGCCGGGTCAGCCGTTGCCGAGCTCCTGCCACTCCTTGTTGGAGGCGTTCAGCTCATCGGCCATCTTGTCCAGGAACGCCTTGGCCGTGACCTTGCCGAGCAGCAGCTTCTGGAACTCGGGCTCGTTGTCGGCCTTGCTGATGTTGTTCCAGTCGGGCAGGTAGTACGGCAGGTCGACGATCTTGGTGGAGCCGTCGGTGAGGGCCTTCGCGGCGAGCGCGGTCGGCTCGCTCTCGTTGATCCACGGGTCCTTGGCCGCCTCGGTGTTGGCCGGGATGGCACCCGCGGACTCGTTCCACTTGCTGTTCGCCTCGTGCGAGGCCGCGAACTCGATGAACTTCCAGGCCGCGTTCTTGTTCTTGCCCGACCGGAACAGGCCCAGCCCGTCGACGGGGTTGGAGACCTGGACGCGGGTGCCGCCCTCACCGATGGGCGCGGGGATGCCGGCGAACTTCTCCTCACCCAGTGCCTTCAGGTGGTCCTGGTAGGAGCCGAGGTTGTGGCTCAGCATGCCGATGGTGCCGGTGTCCCACTGGGCGACCATCTTGGTGAAGTCGTTGTTGACGTCGGCGGCCGGCGTCGTCTTCTTGAAGAGCGCGGCGTACTTCTCCAGCGCCTCGACGTTCCTCGGGTCGTTGAGCGTCGTCTTGTCACCGTCCCAGAACGACGTGATCCCGGACTGGCCGTAGACGGCGTCCATGGCCTGGGCGATGGAGCCCGCCCCGCCGCGGATGGTGTACCCGAACTTGTTGTTCTTCGAGTCGGTGAGCTTGTCGGCGGCCTCGTAGAACTTGGGCCAGGTGGTGGGGGCCTCCAGCTTCGCGGCCTCGAACAGGTCGGTGCGGTACCAGAGCGCACCGTTGTTCGCGGAGGTGGGCATGGAGTACATGTCGTTGCCGCGGCCGGCCGCGGCTCTGACGCTCTCGACCATGCCCTCGACGAGCTGTCCCTTCAGCGGGGACTTCTCCAGCCGCTTGTTGATCGGCTCCAGCGCCTCCTGCGACACCATGTTCGCGAGGTACGCGGTGCTGACACCGCCCACGTCGGGCAGCCCGCCGCCCGCGATGGCGGTGTCGTACTTGGACTGGACGTCGGCGATCGGGATGGGGACGTACTTGACCTTGATGTCCGGGTTCTTCTTCTCGAAGTCCTTGATGATCTCGGTCCAGATGGCGGTGCGTGGCCCGCCGTTGTTGTCCCAGAAGGTGATCTCGCCCTTTCCGCTGCCTTCCGTGCCTGAGCCGCTGCCGTCGTCCCCGCACGCGGTGGCCGTCAGGGCGAGTGCCGCTACCAGGGAAACCGCTGCCGTGGCGCGCCCTCGCTGCGTCTTCGAGATAGTCATCGTCGGCTCTTCTCTCTCGGTGCTGTCGGTGAAATCGCTGGTGTCGCAGGTGCTGTTCGGTCCGTGCCGTGGGGGGCGGTGGTTCGGTGGGTGGTGCGGGTGGGGGTCAGCCGCCGGTACGGAAGGCGGTGAAGTCGGCCGTTCCGGCGGGGCCCGTCCCGGCCGGCGCGGTGGCGAAGAGGCCGAGCAGGGCGCCCACCCAGCGCCAGGGTGCGGCGGCGAAGACCTGGCCGGAGGGCCGGAATCCGTCGCCGGTGTCGGCGAAGAAGCGGCAGCGGGCGCCCGCGGTGACCTCGATGCGGAGCCGTGCCCTTCCGCCGGGGGCGGCGCGGGGGTGCGCGGCGTCCCGCTCGTGTTCGGCGGTGCCCTCGGCGTAGCGGTGCACGAGCCGGGGCGTACCGTCCGCGCCGGCTTCCAGCCCGATCCAGCTGAAGGCGTCGCCCAGCACGGCGAGTCCGGCGTTGGCGCCGGGCTCGTCGGTGTTCAGCGCGAGGTCCGCCTCGACGGTGAACTCCTCGGCCGGCAGCCGCTGGACCAGGACGTTGGGCAGGGCCCGCAGGTCGTGCGCGTACGCGGTCCGTACGCAGCTGAGCCGCAGCCCGTCCCCGGCGTGCTCGACCGTCCAGCCGGGCCTGGGGGTGGCCGTCCACTGCCACTGCCTGCCGTACCGGCCGCCGGGGAAGTCGTCACCGACGGCCGGAGCCTCCACGGGCTGCTCGGGAGCAGCCGGTTTGGTGTGGACGCGCACGGGTTCGCCGCCGTCACCGATGACGGGCCAGCCCTCCGCGTCCCAGCACATCGGCTGGAGGTGCACGACCCGCCCGTACGCCCCCCGCGCCTGGAAGTGCAGGAACCAGTCCTCGCCGGCGGGGGTCCGCACCCAGCCGCCCTGGTGGGGGCCGTTGACGTCGGTGCGGCCCTGGGCCAGCACGACGCGCTCCTCGTACGGGCCGGTGAACTCCTTCGACCGGAGGGCTCCCTGCCAGCCGGTCTCCACTCCCCCGGCGGGGGCGAAGATCCAGAAGTGGCCGTCGTGCCGGTAGAGCTTGGGGCCCTCCAGCGTGAACCAGCCGGGGATCGTGTCGGCGTCGACGAGGACCGTGCCCTCGTCGAGCAGCTCGCGTCCGTCGGCGCTCATACGGTGTCCGGTGAGCCGGTTCTTGATCCCGGAGCGGGACTTGGCCCAGGCGTGCACGAGGTAGGCCTCGCCGGTCTCCTCGTCCCACAGCGGGCAGGCGTCGATGAGTCCCTTGCCGGCCTTGACGAGGTGCGGAGTGCTCCACGGGCCGCGGACGTCCTCGGCGTTGATCTGCTGGATGCCGTGGTCGGGGTCGCCCCAGAAGATCCAGAAGCGTCCGGCGTGGTGGCGCAGCGAGGGGGCCCACACCCCGCAGTCGTGGCGGGGTACGGCGAAGTCGGCGGCGGGTTCGAGGCGCTGCAGCGCGTGGCCGATGAGGCTCCAGTTGACCAGGTCGCGCGAGTGCAGCAGGGGCAGTCCGGGCACCCGGCCGAAGCTGGACGCGGTGAGGTAGTAGTCGTCGCCGACGCGCACGACGTCCGGGTCGGACCAGTCGGAGTTCAGGACGGGGTTGCGGTACGTCCCGTTCCCGAGGTCGGCCGTCCAGGGTCCGCTCATGCGGCCGCCACCTTGCGGGCGTGGGCGGCGGCGGTCTCCCGGTCCAGCCGGCCGTCGGCGACGACGGTGACGACACGGCGTACGACGGTGGCTCCGGCGGCGACGGGCAGCCGGCGCTCCGCGGCGAGGGACGATCCGACGCCCGGGTATTCGGTGGTCCGCACGAACCAGGGGTCGCGCCGGGTCTCCTCGGTCGCCCCGGCGAAGACCAGGGTCCAGCCGTCCCCGGCCAGGGCCAGCCAGTCGGCGGTCCGGCCGTGCACCGCTGCCTCGCCGTCGAGCGTTCCGCTGAAGACGGCGGGCGCTTCGGGTTCCTTGGGCGCGCGCCAGAAGAAGCCGCCGTATCCGGCGCCGGGGCGGCCGTTGGTGGCGGGGCTGCCGATGGAGAGGTCCGTGCCGCCGCGGTTGGTGAGGGAGAAGGAGAAGTCCAGCGCCCAGGCGGTGTCGGAGAGTTCGGTGACGGCGACGGTACGGTGCTCGCGCAGCAGTTCGGTGCCGTCGGCCTCCCAGCTGAGCTCCTCCACGAAGCCGTCCGGGTCACGGAGTTTCCAGCCGAGGTGGCGCTGCGTCCCGTGGTTGTCGAGCGCGGTGGGGCCCTGGCCGCGGACGTAGGTGCGTCCGCCCCAGAAGTTGTGGCCGGCCACGTCGGGTACGGCGACGGAGGCACCCAGGTGGTGGATGTGGTCGGCGGGACGCTCCTCGGTGACGGGGATGCCGGCGAGGGTGGTGACGGGGTGGAGGTAGGGGCGGCCGTCCGTGTCCGGCCCGTAGCCGTACCGGCCGACGGGGCGGCCGGCGCAGCTGAGGAGTGCGGTGGTCATGGGGTGCTCACCTCGCTGGGTCGCGCCCAGGGGGCGCCTAGTTCGGAGAAGAGGGTGAGGGTGTCGGCCCCGGCGGCGACCATGGCGTCGATGCCGCTCACGACGCGCCGCACCCCGCCGGCGGGCCCGTCGGGCCGGGTGTGCCAGGCGGTGCCGGGCAGCGCGGTGGGTTCGGGGGCGGTGCGTACGGCTTCGACGACCCGCATGAACGCGCCGGCGCGCTCCGGCGGTACGAGGAGGTCGGTGCCGTGCGTCAGGTGGCCGACGAGGTTCTCCAGGAGGTCGGTCCGCCCGTGCACGGTCTCCTCGGGTCCGTGTCCGGCGCGCTGGACCAGGACGCGGTCCTGCTTGTACCAGAAGGTGATCCGGCCCCGGTCGCCGTGGACGATGACGTACGGCTCCCCGGCCTCCTCGGCGCAGAGGGTGACGGCGGCGGTGACGGGCAGACCGCCGGTGGTGGTGACGCGGACGCAGCTGGTGTCGTCCGCCTCGATGTCGTGGGCCCGGAACAGCTCGGTCTCGATGGACACCACGTCCTGGGCCGTTCCGCGGCCGGCGAGTTCGAGCGCGGTGGCCACGGCGTGCGCCAGCGGGTTGGTGAGGACGCCGTCGACGACGTCGGTCCCGCCGATCTTCCGGCGGCCGGCCCAGGGCGCCCGCCGGAAGTAGGCGTCGTCGCGGACCCAGGCCCCGGCGGCGCCGACTCCGCGCACGGTTCCGACGGCTCCGGAGCGTACGAGCTCCTTGATGGCGGGCACCGCGTGCGAGCCGAAGGACTGGAAGCCGACCTGGCAGGCGACGCCCGCCTCCCGTACACCGTCGGCCATCCGGGCGTAGTCGGCCCAGGTCGCGGCGGGCGGCTTCTCCAGGAGGAGGTGGACGCCGCGGGCCGCCGCGGTCAGGGCCAGCTCGGTGTGGGTCGGGATGGGGGTGCAGATGACGGCGGCGCGGGCGCCGGTGGAGTCCAGGAGCGCCCCGAAGTCGGCGGACTGCTCGGGCGTCTCGCCGGCGAAGGCGCCGAGTTCGTCGTCGCTCAGCGGGTGCAGCTCGCAGATCCCGGCCAGTCGGACGAGGCCCTGGTGCTGGAGCCGGCGGAGGTTGGCGAGATGCCAGCGGCCGTGGCCCCGGGCACCGGCGAGGACGACGGGGAGCGGTGTCGTGCTCATCGGGTCCTCCGGGTTCCGGTCGCGTGGGCGGACTCCGCGGGGGTGCGGTACGGCGTGCGGTGCGCCGTGCGCGGGCGGAGGTGTGCGGTCATGTCCGTCAGCCCTTCACGGCGCCGGCGCTGAAGCCGGTGATGAGCCACTTCTGGATGAAGGCGAAGACGATCACCACGGGTACGGCGGCGATGACTCCACCCGCGGCCAGTGCGCCGAGGTCGACGCTGTCGGCGCCGATCAGGGTGTTGAGGCCGACCGGGATCGTCTGCTTGTCCTGCTCGCTGAGGAACATCAGGGCGAACAGGAAGTGGTTCCAGCTGTGCACGAAGGCGAAGGAGCCGACGGCGATCAGTCCGGGGCGCAGCAGCGGCAGGACGACCGCGCAGAAGGCCTTGAAGCGCGAGCATCCGTCGACCCAGGCGGCCTCCTCCAGGGAGACCGGCACGTTCTTGATGAAGCCGCTGATCAGGATGATCGACAGGGGGAGCTGGAAGACGGTCTCCGCGATGACGACACTCCCCAGGGAGTTGATCATCTGGAGGTTCTTGAAGATCTCGAAGAGCGGGACGAGCATCAGGGCGCCCGGGATGAACTGCGAGCAGAGCAGCGCCAGCATGAAGGCGCCCTTGATCTTGAAGTCGAACCGGGCCAGGGCGTAGCCGCCGGCCAGGGCGACGAGCGTCGTGGCGATCAGCGTCGCGACGCCGACGATCATGCTGTTCTGGAAGAAGAGGGCGAAGCTGCGCTCGTTCCAGACCTTGGAGAAGTGCTCCCCCGTCATCGGCCACGGCACCAGCGAGGTGGAGCCGGCGGGCCGCACGGCGAACAGGAACATCCAGTAGAACGGGATGAGCGTGAAGATCAGGTAGAGCCCGAGCGGCAGGTAGATCTGCCAGCGGGGTACGTCGTCGAAGGCACGCTCGCGCTTGCTGGGGCGGCGCGAGGCGGGCGGCGGGGCGCTGTGCCCCGCGGACCGCCGCGTGGCTTCCTTCTTCTCTACGAGTGCGGCAGTCACTTGTGGTCGCCTCCGAACTTGCTCAGGCGCAGATAGACGATCGAGCAGAAGAGGAGGATCACGAAGGCGACGGTGGTGAGCGCGGAGGCGTACCCGAAGTCGTGACCCTCGATGCCTGTGTTGGCGACGTACAGCGGCAAGGTCGTGGTCTCGCCGGCCGGTCCGCCTCCGGTGAGGGTGTAGAGCAGGTCGACGTTGTTGAACTCCCAGACACCGCGCAGCAGCGTGGCGAGGATGATCGCGTCCCGCAGGTGCGGAAGGGTGATGTGGAAGAACTGCCGCATCCGGCCCGCGCCGTCGACCGACGCCGCCTCGTACAGCTCCTTGGAGATGGACTGCAGGTCGGCGAGGATGAGGATGGCGAAGAAGGGGACACCGCGCCAGAGTTCGGAGATCGTCGCCGCCCAGAAGACCGTCCCGGTGTCGGAGAGCACCGAGGTGCCGTACTCACCGATCCCGGCGTCCGCGAGGTAGCGGCTGAAGCCGGTCGAGGAGTTGTAGAGCAGGATCCAGATGGTGCTGGTCAGTACGCCGGAGACGGCCCAGGGCGAGAAGACCATGGCCCGGGAGATGCCGCGCCCGATGAAGGTCTGGTTGACGATCAGGGCGAGGGCGAGGCCGAGCGCGAGCTGCAGGGTGACCTGCGTGAAGACCCACTGGGCGCTGAAGCCGAGCGTCGACCAGAACTGGTCGTCCTCGGTGAAGATCCGCTTGAAGTTGTCGAGTCCGGCGAAGCCGTTCCGCCACGGCTTGGTGACGTTGTAGTTCTGCAGGCTGTAGTAGAAGACGCTGATCACCGGGTAGGCGATGAAGCCGACCATCAGCAGGCCCGCGGGCGCGATCAGCAGATACGGCAGTCGGCGGGGGCTCGCCGAGCGGCGCTTGGGCGCCTTGGGCGGCGGTGTGGCCACGGCGGCGGATTGGGCCATGACGCGTCTCCGATCTCTGGGAAGTGCTGGGAAGTGCTGGGGGTGCCGTGCGTGGTGCCTGTGGTGCGCAAGCGCTTACCGCATGCCGTTCGGTGCGCCGGACAGGCGGTGCGCGGAATTCCTTCGGGCCGTCAGCCCGCGTACGGGTCGGGCACTTCTCCCTGCCGGGCCAGGAACGCGAAGTCGCATCCGGTGTCGGCCTGGGTGATCTGGTCCTGGTAGAGCGCCCCGTAGCCGCGCCCGTAGCGTGCGGGCGGCGGGGTCCACCGGGCCCGGCGCAGCTCCAGCTCGTCGTCGGGGACGTCGAGGTGGAGCAGTCGCGCCTCGACGTCCAGGGTGATCAGGTCACCGGTGCGGACCAGGGCGAGGGGCCCGCCGACGAAGGACTCGGGCGCGATGTGCAGCACGCAGGCCCCGTAACTGGTACCGCTCATCCGGGCGTCGGAGATCCGCACCATGTCCCGTACACCCTGCTTGAGCAGGTAGTCGGGGATCGGCAGCATGCCGTACTCGGGCATGCCGGGACCGCCCTTGGGGCCGGCGTTGCGCAGGACCAGCACGTGTTCCGGGGTGAGGGCCAGGGCCGGGTCGTTGATGGTGCGCTGCATCTCCCTGTAGTCGTCGAAGACGACCGCGGGTCCGGTGTGGCGCAGCAGGTGCGGTTCGGCGGCGATGTGCTTGATGACCGCGCCGTCGGGGCAGAGGTTGCCGCGCAGCACAGCCACGCCGCCCTCCTCGGCCAGGGGGTTGTCCCGCTCCCGGATGACGTCGGTGTTGTGCACCAGCGCCCCTTCGAGCTGTTCGCGCAGGGTGGTGTGCGTGACGGTGGGGCGGTCCAGGTGGAGTACGTCGGTGAGCCGGGCCAGGAATCCGGGCAGCCCGCCGGCGAAGTGGAAGTCCTCCATCAGGTACTTGCCGCCGGGGCGGAGGTTGGCGAGGACGGGAACGGTGCGGGCGATGCGGTCGAAGTCGTCCAGGGTGAGCTTCACCCCGGAGCGGCCCGCCATCGCGATCAGGTGGATGACGGCGTTGGTGGAGCCGCCGAGCGCGAGGACGGTGGCGACGGCGTCGTCGTACGCGTCGGCGGTGAGGATCTTCGACAACGTCAGCTGTTGCCACACCAGTTCGACGATGCGGATGCCCGACTCCGCGGCCATCCGGTCGTGACCGGAGTCGACGGCCGGGATGGAGGAGGCGCCCGGCACCGTGACGCCCAGCGCCTCGGCGGCGGCCGTCAGGGTGGACGCGGTGCCCATCGTCATGCAGTGGCCGGGCGACCGGGCGAGCCCGTTCTCCAGTTCGGCCATCTCGCAGTCGCCGATCAGCCCGGCCCGCTTGTCGTCCCAGTACTTCCACATGTCCGTGCCGGAGCCGAGGACCTCGTTGCGCCAGTGACCCGGCAGCATCGGCCCGGCCGGCACGAAGACGGTCGGCAGGTCGACGGAGGCGGCGCCCATGAGGAGCGCGGGCGTCGACTTGTCGCAGCCGCCCAGCAGCACGGCTCCGTCGACGGGGTAGGAGCGCAGCAGCTCTTCCGTCTCCATCGCCAGCATGTTGCGGTAGAGCATCGGGGTCGGCTTCTGGAAGGTCTCCGAGAGCGTCGACACCGGGAATTCGAGGGGGAAGCCGCCTGCCTGCCAGACGCCCCGCTTGACCGCCTGCGCGCGGTCGCGCAGATGGACGTGACAGGGGTTGATGTCGGACCAGGTGTTGAGGATCGCGATGACCGGCTTGCCGAGGTGCTCCTCGGGGAGGTAGCCGAGCTGCCGGGTGCGGGCCCGGTGGCTGAACGAGCGGAGCCCGTCCGTCCCGTACCACTGGTGGCTGCGCAGTTCCTCGGGGGTGATGCGGGCGCCGTCGGTGCCGGTCATATGGACCACCCGGCGACCTGGTTCGCGACCTCGGCGCGCTGCGCCTCGGGCAGGATCCGGCTCGGTGCGCGGACCTCGCGACGGCAGAGGCCGAGCGAGGCGAGGGCCTCCTTGACGACGGTCACGTTGTTGGCGGACTGCCGGTCGGCGCGCAGTTCCTCGAAGCGGCGGATCTGCTCCCAGACCTTCATCGCCGCCGCGTAGTCGCCGGCCCGCAGCGCCTCCAGCATCGTCAGCGAGACGCCGGGGGCGACGTTGACGAGGCCGGAGGTGAATCCGGTGGCGCCGGTGGCGAAGTAGGAGGGGGCGTACAGCTCGGCGAGCCCGGCCACCCAGACGAAGCGCTCCAGGCCTGCGTCCCGGGCGAAGGCGCCGAAGCGGGCGGCGTCCGGGACGGCGTACTTCACACCGATGACGTTGGGGCAGTCGTCGGCGAGTTCGGCGAGACGCTCACCGGCGAGCAGCGGGTTGCGGATGTAGGGGACGACCCCGAGCTCCGGGACGGCCTCGGCGATGGCACGGTGGTAGTCGACCCAGCCGTCCTGCGAGACGTAGGGGTGCACCGGCTGGTGCACCATCACCATCTCCGCGCCGGCCTCCCTGGCGTGCTCGGCCGCGGCGACGGCGGTCGGCACGTCGTGGCCGACGCCCACCAGGACGGTGGCACGGCCGCCCGCCTCGTCGATGGTCAGCTCGGTGACGGTGCGCCGCTCGTCGGGGGTCAGTGCGTAGAACTCCCCGGTGTTGCCGTTCGGGGTGACGATGCGGACTCCACCGTCGAGCAGTCTTCGCAGCAGGGCGCGGTGCACCGTGGTGTCGATGCTTCCGTCCTCGGCGAACGGGGTCACCGGGATCGCCACAACGTCTGCGAGGGCCGCCTTCAGCGGGGAGAGGTCCATGCGGACTGGCCTTTCGTCGAGGTGCTGGTGGTTCAGGTCCAGCTGGTGTTTCACGCCGTGTCACCCCCGTCTTCGTCGTCGGGGAACGAGCGGCGTACGAACGATGCGATGTGGTCGTGCAGAGCACCGGCGGCGGCCTCCGCGTCGTCGGTGAGGGCGAGCCGCAGGATCTCCCGGTGCTCGGCCGCCTCGCGCTCCCAGGACGGGTTGGCCGCCCAGGCCACGGTCGACACGAGGGCGGCCTGGTCGCGGATCTCGTCGAGCATCCGGGAGAGCAGCGGGTTGCCGCAGGGGAGGTAGAGGGCCCGGTGGAAGTCCCGGTTGGCCAGCGACCTGTCGGCCTTGTCGATCGCCGTGTCGGCCCGCTCCAGCGCTTCCTGTGCCGCCTCCAGCGAGGACTTGCGGGTGATGGAGCGGCGCAGCGCCTCGGGCTCCAGGAGCAGGCGCACGTCGTACACCTCCCGGGCCATGGCGGCGTCCACGAGCCGTACGGTGGCGCCCTTGTACTGGCTCATGACCACGAGCCCGGTGCCGGCGAGCGTCTTCAGCGCTTCGCGTACGGGGGTCTTCGACACCCCGAACTGCGCGGCCAGTTCGGTCTCGACGAGCGCCTGTCCCGGTCTCAGCTGTGCGGTGAGGATGGCGTGCTTGATCGCCTCCAGCACGTACTGGGTCCGGGACGGAATCGGGGCAGGCGCAAAGGTCATGGGTGAAGGGCTCTCGCATCTCGCGTATCGCGTCTCATATATGACGTACGAAGTACGACGCGATGAAGCTAGAGCGGTCCTGAATGTTTCGTCAACGCTTCTGACAAAAGATGTTTGTGTGTAGTTCTCAGGCATCCGCCCGATGCGCCGAGGTGCCCTTGGTCGCCGGCATGAGCCCGTCGGGCGCGTTCCGGAGGGGAGTGCGCAGGTCACGGCTGTGCGGGGTGGACGGTGTCGGTGCGCTCAGGTGGTGGGTGACCGCGAGGCGCCGCTGCGCCTGACGGGGGTGCCCGTCTCGGGATCCGGTACGTCCGCGATGTGGCCGGTCTCCGGTATCCACGTCGGGCCCGCGACGGGCTCGGACACTCCGGCGGCCTTGGCGGTGTTCACGATGCGGCCCCGCTCCTGGCGGGCCCCGCCCTCGGCGCCCTCGCCGACCGGCTGCCCCGCGGACCGCTGCCGGCCTGGGCGAACCTGGGCATGGCGGGACTGCCGGGCGACTTCGACGGGCTGCGGACGACGGTGAACGAGGGCATGAAGCTGCTCGCCCCGCTGACCGGCGCGGGGCTGATCGCCCGGTACGGCGCGGTGTCGGTGGTCCTGTTGGGCGCACTGGCGTTCGCGCTTGCCGTCCTCGTGTTCGTACGGCTGCGGGTACGGGAACCGGCGGGTGCCCCGCGGGTGTCACGGCGTTACGGCGGGGACACGACTGCTGCTCGGTTCGCCGGCGCTGCGCCCGCTGGTGTGCGCCGTGGCCGCTCCCCGGCGTACACGGGGGTGCTGTACGCGGGCGGCGCGGGGCGCGGGTTCCGTGACCGTCGGGCTGCCGGCGGGGCCGCTCCTACGGCGGTTGCCCGCAGGCGTCTTCGCGGCGGCGGGGACCGCCCTGTTCACCCTGTTGGTGGCGGCGCGGGCGCTGCCGTACGAGGCGGTGGCCCTGGCGGCGGGCGCGGCGATCGGCCTCGGTCCGCCGTGCGTGCCGGCCGCCGTACCGACGGCGGTGCGGCGGGGGCCCCGGACGCGGCACCGGGCCGCACGGCCGCGGCGGCCCACACGCTGACGATGGTGCCGAACGCGCTGGGCCCGACTCTCGGGGCGGGCCCGGTCTCGGTGGCGGACGTACGGCTGCTGCTGCCGTCGGCGGCCCTGGCGGGGCTGGTCACCGCGGTGTGGGTGGGTGCGGGCCGGCAGGGGCGGCCGACGGGTGCCCCTGCCGGCGGTCGGTCACCGGCCGATGCGTGAGAGCGCGTCGCCGACTGCGTCCAGGTCCGGCCCTGAGGCCAGTCCCGCGTGGTAGAGCCGCAGTTCGGTCGCGCCGAGCGAGCGCGCGTGCGCGGCGTCCCGCTCCAGCGTGCCGGGGCTGCCGCCCATGCCCGTGACCACGCCGAAGTTGGCGGCCAGCACACCGGTGAGCCCGGCGAACGGACCGAGCACCGCCTCGCGGGCCGCGTCGGCTCCGGTGCAGGGCAGTACCACGCCGTCCGCCGTGGACAGGATGTGCGCCGGGTCCACCCCGACGTTGGCGCCCGCCCGGTACGAGGCGGGATCGGCGTGCAGCAGGACCTGGAAGTCCCGGTCGCCCGCCGCCCTCCGGACCGCTTGGACGGCCGCCTCCTGGAGCCCCCTGGCGACCTGGTCGCGCCACTTCCGGGTGGCTCCGGCGAGGCCCGCGCCGAGCAGCTTCTCGACCCCCGGCCAGCCGGTCTCCGAGGAGCCGGTTCCGGCCCAGACGGGGTCCAGGGCGCCGCGCACCGCGGCACGCAGTTCGTCCGCGTCCAGCCCCTGGCCGGCGTATCCGGCGCGGCAGTCGGCGCAGAAGCAGAGCGACATCAGGTACTGCGCCGCGTCCCCGAGGCCGACCCCCGACGTCTTGTCGTGGGCGTGGAGATGGGCGAAGCCGTACCAGCCGCAGGACTCCAGCTCGGTGCCCGCGGCCCCGGGCCGTACGGCGGCCTCCGCGGCCAGGTCCACGAGGTACGTGTGGACCGCGGGCCGCGCGATGCACGGCGCCCAGGGGTAGCGGTCACCGTAGGCGTTGACCACGGAGGTGTCCGGATGCTCGGCGCCCAGGCGGGAGTTGTGCGCGAGGACCACCCAGGAGTGCACCTGGAGCCCGGCGCCGGCCAGGGCCTCGGCGGCCTCGGCGTACGGGTCCTCGCCCGGGACCCAGGACTGGGCGTACGGGCGCGGCACCCGGCCCGCCCAGCGCCGCGGGTCCGGCGGGTAGAGCACCGCGGCGTGCTCGGCGGTGACGATCCTGCGGGAGGGGTGGCGCGGGGTCAGGGCGCGCGTGGAGTGGTAGGCGGAGGCCAGCGTCACCTGCTGGACGCCCAGGTCCGCGAGGCGCGCGGCGGCGTCCGGGTCGCCGACGACGTCCCAGGGGTAGAGGAAGGCGGCGGTCTTCACGCGCGTTCCCCCCGCTCCTGGCCGTGCTTCTCCAGGAGGGCGCGGCCCTCCACGACGATCCGGGCCAGCTCCGCGATGTGCTCGGCCGGGGGCTCGGTGAGCGGGGTGCGTACCTCGCCGACGTCCAGGCCCTCCAGCCGGACGCCCGCCTTCACGAGCGACACCGCGTATCCGTGGCCCTTGGCGCGCAGTTCGACGAGGGGCCGGTAGAAGTGGTCGAGGAGCGCGTTGACGAGATCGTCGTCGCCGGAGTCCAGCGCCCGGTAGAAGGCCAGGGCGATGTCGGGCGCGAAGGCGAAGACGGCCGAGGAGTAGAGCGTGACACCGATGCCCCGGTAGGCGAGGCCGGTGAGCTCGGCGGTGGGCAGCCCGTTGAAGTACAGGAAGTCGCCGCCCGGCAGTCCGGCGCGTACGACGCTGACGATGCGCTGCATCAGGTCGAGGTCGCCGCAGCCGTCCTTGAGGCCGATGATCCCCGGGGTCCGCGCCAGGGCGAGGACGGTCTCCGGGGTGAAGACGGCGTTGTCGCGCTGGTAGACGATCGTCTCCAGGCCGGTGGCCGCTGCGAGCGCGATGTAGTGGCCCAGCAGCCCTTCCTGTCCGGCGACGACGAGGTACGGGGGCATGGCCAGCAGGCCGTCCGCGCCCGCGTCCTCGGCGAGCCGCGCGTACTGGATGGCGAGCGCCGTGCCGTAACCGGCGCCCGCGACGACGGGTACCTGCCCGGCGGTCTCCTCGACGGCCGCGGCGACGACGGCGCCGAACTCCTGCGGTGTCAGCGCGTGGAACTCGCCGGTGCCGCAGCAGGCGAAGACCGCCGCGGCACCGGCGTCGATGCCCTTGCGCACATGCGTGCGGAAGGCGTCGAGGTCGACGGTGCCGTCCGGCCCGTAGGCGGTGACGGGGAAGAAGAGCGGCCCGGCGACATCGGTGAGTCGGGCGGCAAGGGGGGCTGAGGTCACGGGCGCTCCCTGAGCAGATTCAGGCGTGCACAATTCTGATCGGTGTCCATATTTATGAACGCTGCCACGCTAGGCCAGTCTCGCGGGGCAGGTCAAGACAGGAGCACCGACCCCCGCACGGAGCGGTTGGCTTCGGTGGGCACTTGACGTGATCCACCGGAACTTCTTAGCTTGTCCATGCATGTGAATGCCACTCATGGATTCGACGCATCCCGGTGTGTCATGCCCGCGTGCCACGCGTACCTTGCCGTCCGGACGCGCCGCACAGCACCGCCGTCCGCGTACACCGCGCCGCGTCCCGCGCCCGCACCGAGGAGATCCCGAATGCCCGCTCCCCGTACCGTCCTGCTCACCGGCGCCGCAGGCGGCCTCGGCACCCTGATGCGGGAGCTGTTGCCCGCGTACGGCTACGAGCTCCGCCTCTTCGACGTCACTCCCATCGAGGGCGAACCGGACGCCGTGACGGCCGATCTCTGCGACAGGGAGGCGCTGCGGGAAGCCGTCCGGGGCGTCGATGCGATCATCCACCTCGCGGGCATCTCCCTGGAAGCCTCCTTCGACAAGATTCTGCGCTCCAACATCGAGGGCACGTACAACCTCTACGAGGCCGCGCGCGAGGAGGGCGTCGGGCGCGTCGTGTTCGCCTCCTCCAACCACGCCGTCGGCTACACCCCGCGCCCTTCGGCCGGCGACCCGCTGATCCCGGTGGACACCCCCCACCGCCCGGACACCTTCTACGGTCTTTCGAAGTCCTTCGGCGAGGACCTGGCCCAGTTCTACTGGGACAAGCACGGCGTGGAGACCGTGTCCGTGCGCATCGGCTCCTGCTTCGCGGAGCCCACGTCGGTCCGCATGCTCTCCGTCTGGATGAGCCCCGGCGACGGCGCGCGCCTCTTCCACGCGGCCCTGACCGCCCCGGACGTGCGGCACACCGTGGTCTACGGCTCCTCCGCCAACACCCGCCTGTGGTGGGACCTGACGTCGGCCAGGTCACTGGGTTACGCACCGCGGGACGACTCGGAGCGGTACGCCGACGAGCTCCTCGCCGAGCACGGCGAGCTGGACCCGGAGAACCCCGAGCACGCCCACATCGGCGGCCACTTCGTCACGGACCCGCCCATCTGGCCGTACTGACGCGCCCACGGGACCTCCGGCCGTTCGCGCCCACGAAATTCGCGCGACGGGGGCCGGTGGGCCCGGGCACGATACGGCCCATGCCCAGACCTTCCGGATTCACGTACGAACGGCACGGCGACACGAGCGTCACGATCACCCGTCACGGCCGCCCGGCGGGCACCCTGCGCGGCGGCCGTGCGGAGCGGTTCCTGGCCGAGGTGGTGTCCGGCGACGCCCAGCTGGTCATGGCCCGCTGGACGGGCGCCTACAAGCACGGGAACGAACGCACCGCCCGTGACCACCCGCGCAACCGGGGCGCGGGCGGGCGCTGAGCCGTACGGAGCAAGTCCCCGAAGGTAAGGGAACGGCAAAGCCGGGTCGTTCGTTACCCCGTGCATGACCGCAATGACCCCCGGCTCGAACATCCCTCTCTCCGTCGCCCGCGTGGCGGTGGACGTCGCCGCCCCGGTGCGGCTCGACGTCTCGGGCCTGCTGCTCACCGCCGACGGCAAGGTGCGCTCCGACGACGACTTCATCTTCTACAACCAGCCCTCGGGCCCCGGCGTGACGTACCGCTCGGGCGGCGGTACGGCGCCCGACGCGATCGTGGTGGACACGACGGCGGTCCCGCCCGGCATCGAGAAGATCGTCGTCACCGCGAGCCCCGACGCGGCCGGACAGACGTTCCAGGGCGTCGAGCCCACCGCCACCGTGCGCAACGCGGACGACGGCAGCGCGCTCGCCACCTTCACCCCGCCCCAGCTGGGTTCCGAGACGGCTCTGGTGGTCATCGAGATCTATCTGCGCAACGGCGCGTGGAAGGCCCGTGCGGTCGGCCAGGGCTACGCGAACGGGCTGGCGGGCATCGCCACGGACTTCGGCGTCTCGGTGGAGGAGCCCGCCCCGGCGGCCACGCCCGCGCCCGTCGCTCCTGTCGCGCCGCCGGTGGCCGCGGCCCCCGTGGACCCGCGGATCGCCCCTCCGGCGCCCCCGGCCCCGCCCGCCGCGCCGCCCGCCCCCGCCCCTGCCGCCTCCGGCAAGATCAACCTGGACAAGGGCCGGGTCAACCTCCAGAAGAACCAGACCGTGTCCCTGGTCAAGGGCGGCCGGCCGCTGCTCTCGCAGGTCAAGATGGGTCTGGGCTGGGAGCCCGCGTTCCGCGGCAAGGACATCGACCTCGACGCCTCGGTGATCGCCTTCGGCCCCAACCGCAATCACCTGGACAGCTGCTACTTCGGCAAGCTCTCCATCCTGAACGGCGCGGTCAAGCACTCGGGCGACAACCTCACGGGCGAGGGCGCGGGTGACGACGAGGTGATCGTCGTGGACCTGGGCCGGATCCCCGCCGACGCGACGGGCCTGGTCTTCACGGTGAACTCGTTCACCGGTCAGAAGTTCACCGAGGTCGCCAAGGCGTACTGCCGGCTGATCGACGGGGCCACGGGCGAGGAGCTGGTCCGCTTCGACCTGACGGGCGCGGAGCCCCAGACCGGCGTGTTCATGGCCAAGCTGATCAAGCAGTTCTCCGGCGAGTGGGAGATGACCGCCATGGGCGAGTTCGTGAAGTCGAGGACCGTCCGCGGCATGGTCAAGCCCGCCGCGAAGGCCCTGTAGCACCCGCCGACGCCCCGGAACGGCTTCCGGGGCACCTGGAGGATCACTCCTCAGGTGCCCCGGATCCGGAGGGTATCCGGTCGGACGCTGTACGTGCTCGTCGTCCCTCTCAGAGCTTGGTCAGCTTGGAATACGGGCTCAGGATCCTCCCCTGTCGCCCCGAGAAGTCGATGAGCACTGCGTCGTTGTCGCCCTCGACAGCAAGGACTCGGCCGAGTCCGAACTGGTCGTGCGACACCCTGTCGCCCACATCGAAGCATTCGACCGGTGGGGCCGCCTGGGCCGGGCGGTTGAAGGGACTGGAAGGCAGGTGACGCCGGGATCCGGCTGACTGTTTCATTACGTTGAGTATGCGCCTTACGAGCGTCCAATGCCATGCCCGGCCACTCCCGGAGGGCAGTAGTGCCGGATTCGTAATCAGCCGTTCCGGCGCCGGTCGGCGCTCCTGCCCCCTTCCAGCAGGGGCACCATGCGGAATGCCGCGCCGGTGAGCCCCCCGAAGGTGTGGCGGTTCTCGCGTCCCGCCGGCCCGTGCCCGGCCCGGTACCCGGCGGGGTTCCAGGTGTGGACGGGCACCGTGTCCGGAACGCCGGCCGTGGCGTTCCCGTACGCCGTGTCGGAGGCCTGCTCGCCGGTGACGATCAGTACCCGGTCGTGCCCCTCGTAGTGCCTGCGGACCGCCTCGGCGGTTGTTGGTGCCGCCCAGGCTGCCGAAGCGGTCCAGGACCGTCGGCACCGGCTCCCCCCGGCGGCACGCGACCGTCGGCCTGCCCTTACCGAACTGCACCAGACATGCGTCGGCGGCCCGCAGCGCCGTCGCCGCGCCGAAGACGGCCGCGGCGTCGGCACGGTTCAGCCGCGAGCGGCGACCACATGGAACCCGATCGGCCGACCGGCACCAGGGTGCGTCCGGGCAGCGCGGGCACGTTCCCCGGCGGGTGCCCGAGTGCCCGCTCCGGCGGGTAGGCCCAGCGCGGCGACGGCGCGTGCCGGTACGCGGTGAGGTAGCGGAAGGGGAACCGCCGGGAGGCCGCGACCTCCTGCGCGCCGGAGATCCGCGCGGCCACCCCGGCCGCGACCTTCTCCGAAACCCCGGCCTCGTCGAAGTTCCGCAGGTCGCGCGGGAGTGCCATCGCGCCCATGGACGGGATGACCGCCTCCCCGGGCGGCGGCGTCCATCGGGCCCCGCCGCCGGCCCGCGAGGGCCTCCCAGGTCATCCCGGCGGCGGCCGGCCGGTAGGCGCCGTGTGTCAGTGCCGGTTGGGCTGGCGCTTCCAGGGGCCGGTGATGGCGAGCATGATGCCGGGGTTCTGGATGTTGGCGAACAGCGTCCTGCCGTCGGGCGAGAACGTCACTCCGGCGATCTCGCTGTAGGAGGGGTCGTCCTCCGTGCCGGCGTTGAGGTCGTTGCGGGCGATCGGGTAGGTGCGGCCGCTGTCGGTCGCCCCGAAGAGGTGCTGGATGCCCTCGCCGTCCTCGGAGATGACGATGCCGCCGTAGGGCGACACCGTGATGTTGTCCGGGCCGTCGAAGGCACCGTCGGCGGAAGGGTCCGGGTTGACGCCGAGGAGCACCTTCAGGGTCACCGTGCGGCGCTTGGGGTCGTAGAACCAGACCTGGCCGTCGTGCGCGGCCGGGCTCTCGCCCCGGGCGTAGGAGGAGACGAAGTAGGCACCGCCGTCGCCCCACCACATGCCCTCCAGCTTGCGGGCGCGGGTGACCTGGGTGTTGTCGAACTGCTTGCGCACGGAGACGGTCCTCGCGTCACGGTCGGGTACGTCGACCCAGTCCACGCCGTAGACGGTGCCGATCTCCGTGGCGCGGGACAGGTCGTCGACGAACGCGCCCTTCTTGTCGAAGCACTTGGTGGCCTGCAGGACACCGGCGTCGTCGGCGAGGGTGCGCAGCTTGCCGCGGCCGTGCTTGAAGCCGTGCGGCGGAACCCAGCGGTAGAGCAGTCCGTTGGGGCCCGAGGCGTCCTCGGTCAGGTAGGCGTGGCCGCGCTTCGGGTCGATGACGACGGCCTCGTGGGCGTACCGGCCGAACGCCTTGATCGGGCGCGGGTCGCGGTTGGCGCGCTTGTCGTAGGGGTCGACCTCGAAGACGTAACCGTGGTCCTTGAGCAGGCCGTTCTTGCCGGCCTTGTCCTCGGTCTCCTCGCAGGTGAGCCAGGTGCCCCAGGAGGTGCTGCCGCCCGCGCAGTTGGTGGACGTGCCGGCGATGCCGACCCACTCGGCGGTACGGCCGTCGGTGCGGGTCTCCACGACGGTGCAGCCACCGGCCGCGACCGGGTCGTAGACGAGACCCTCGGTGAGCGGGACCGGGTAGGTCCAGCGGGCCCGGGTGCCGCTCAGCTCGTGGTTGTTGACGAGGAGGGTGACGCCGCGGGGGCCCTCGAAGGCGGCGGTGCCGTCGTGGTTGGAGGGCGTCGGCTCGCCCGTCTCCAGCTTGGTGACACCGCTGTGCGTGAGGACGCGGTACGAGAATCCGGCGGGCAGCGCGAGGATGCCCTTCGGGTCGTCGATCAGCGGCCCGTAGCCCAGCTCCTTGTCGTGGCCGTGGCCGTGGTCGTCACCGTGGCCCTTTCCGTGCCTCGCGTCCTCGGCCGCCAGCGCTCCGGGGGCGGTGGCGAGGGTGCCGACGGCGCCGGTGAGCGCGATACCCGCACCGGTGAGCGCGGACTGTTTGGTGAATTCCCTGCGCGTGAACGACATCGCGGACTCCTGGTGCAGCGTGGCCTGAATGGGGATGGCTCGATCACGCTCCCTGCCTCGCACCAACACCAGTTGAACGACGCACGTCATCGAGCGGGCCTGTGCGTCAAGCCGTCCGGAAACAGGGGACGAACCGGGGCACGGTACCCCTGCGCGGCCGGTCCGGCCCGGCCGGAACACCCCTGTCCCGCCGGTGCCTCCGCCGGAACGGCCTCGTTCGCGCCGGTGCTTTCCGGCCGGAACGGCCTCGCCGCGCCGGCAGTAATTCCCGCCCGAGGTCGTGTTCCGGCCGGAAGGGCCTCGTGACGCGGTTCCCGTCCGGCCGGAACACCCTCGCCGCGGGGGGCCGTCAGCCCTTCGTGCGCGAGCGGGCCTTGAAGGCGGCCTTGCGCGCGTCCTTGGCCGTCTTCCGGTCGCTGTGCAGCCGGCCCATCGCTTCGAGCACCTCGGCCGTGGCCGGGTGCTCCACCCGCCACGCCTCGTCGAAGAAGCCGCTGTGCTGCCCGGAGAGCCCCTCGACCAGCTCTTGGAGCTCGCCCATGTCACCCTCGGCGTCCAGCTGGGCCGCGATCGTGTCGATGGCGAGCCAGAAGATCATCGACTCCGGCGGCGCGGGCACGTCGGCCGCGCCCCGCTCGGCGAGCCAGACCCGGGCCAGTCCGCCGAGCTCGGCGTCGTCGAGCACCGCGCGCACCGCGGGCTCGGCCTCGGGGCCTGCCAGGGCGAGGGCCTGCTGGCAGTGGAGCCTGCGCAGCGGGGCACCCCGGTCGGCGCCGCGCGCCGCGTCCAGCAGTTCGGCCGCGGCGGCTGCCGCCCCGTCCGTGCCGCGCCGCTGGAGCCACATCCCGATCTCGGCGCGTGCGGCGTCCTCGGGGTAGTGCGCCAGGCCGTCGAGGAGGGCGTCGGCACCCTTGCCGGCGAGGTCGCCGACCGCGGGGGCGTCCACCCCGGCCTCCAGCAACCGTTCGCGGATGCCGTAGAGGCCGAGCGGCGTCAGCCGGACCAGGCCGTACCGGGTGACGTCCTCGTCGTCGACGGGCGGCGTCGCCGCCTCGCCCTCCTCGATCAGCAACGACTCGTCCACCGGCCGGTATTCGACGATCCCGGTGGGCTCCAGCAGCCGGAACTGGTCGTCCAGCCGCATCATCGCCTCCGACACCTGCTCCAGGACCTCGTCGGTGGGCTCGGCCATGTCGTCGGGCACGACCACGGAGGCGGCGAGGGCGGGCAGCGGCACGGGGCCGCTGCCGGGACCCGTGTCCGAGAGCGTCAGCAGGTAGAGGTTGCCGAGCACCCCGTCGAGGAAGTCCGCCTCCGCCTCCGGGTCCCAGTCCAGGGCGTCGAAGTCGACGCTGCCGTCCTCGTCGACGAGGTCGGCGAAGTCGTCGAAGGCCGGCGCGGTGGCGTCCGCGTGCACGGCGTCCAGGCCGTCCAGCCAGATCGAGAGGACGTCCTGCGGGGAGCCGCCGGTCAGCAGGGCCAGGTTCTCGCCCGCGGTGACGGTGCCCTGCGCGTCGTCGCCCGCCGTGTCGCCGAGTCCGTCCTCGTCGTGCGGGTCCTCCACGTCCACGAGCCCGGTGTCGACGGCGAGGCGCCAGGCCTCGCCGGCGTACGCGGCACCGTCCTCGTCGTCGGTGAGACCGAGGTGGGCGGCCGCCGCCGGCAGTTGCGCGTCGACGAGCTCGCCACCGGCGCCCACCCGCGTACCGGGCCCCGCCCAGCGGGCGAGGCGGACGGCGCGGGCGAGCAGCGGAGCGGCCAGCGCGTCCCGGGCCAGCTCGGCCTCGGTGTGCAGCCGCACCGGCGGCAGGGAGGGGCGCTCTGCGGACATCAGTGGGGTCTCCTCGGGCGTGCTCAGGATGTGTGCGGGGCGGGCCCCGTGCGTACGGGCCCGCGGCGGCCCCTTGTGCAGGAGTGCGGCGCCGCGGTCCCAGCGTAGACGCATTTCGTCCCGGGCCGCCCGGTTCTCCTACAGGCCCGGCGCCATGCTCAGCGCCGGGAGGTAGCGGTGCACACCGCCACCCGTCGTACCCGGATGGTTCTGGACCCGTTCCCACTGCGGCGTCGGGCTTCCGACGCCCTCACCGTCGGAGGCGAGCGCGTCGGCGTGGGCCCGCGCGGTCGTCCACTCGGCGTAGTTGAGCACGCGGTCCCCTTCCGTGCCGAGGTGGAAGTGTGCGGAGAGCCCGCCGGGAGCGGGGGCGGGTTCGGACTCCAGTGCCTCGAACACCGCGTCCACCCAGTCCCGTTGGCGGGCCGGGTCAGGTCCGGCGAACTCGATGTCGACGATCACGACGCAGCCCGGTTCGGGGGCGCCGTCCCGGAGCCCGGAGCGGTACAGCTCGAAGGAGTGCGGCCCGAGCCGGTCGATGCCGGGGACGGCCGCGTCGATGTCGGCGTCGCGCACGTCGCGTCCGTGACGCGCGAAGTCCTGGTACGCCCCCTCGCCGGACCACTGCGAGTAGTGGAGCAGCGTCCTCGCGTCCTCCCCGGTGTGCACGGTGTACGAGAGCAGCCCGGGGTGCGGCCAGTCGCGGTCGCCCCAGGCCGCCCGGACGGCTTCGACCGTCCGGCGCTGCCGCTCGGGGGAACCGGCGTCCCAGGTACCGACCTTGACGACACCCACGCCCGAACGAGTGAGGTCTGGGCGGGAGTTGAACTGTACGGACGGCATGGCGGCGATCCTCTCCGGGCGCGCCCCCGCGGTGCGCCTCCGGCCACCACCCTCGTACCTCACGTGCGCTTGAGGTCAACCGTGGAGGTCACTCGGGCAGGTCGGTGCGCCACGCGGTCGTGTTCAGCTCGTCCATCAGGCGCAGGTCGTGGCCCTCCAGCGGGAAGACCCGGGCTCCCGTGTCGGGCGCGGGGGCGATCTCCAGGGCGTCCCCCTCGATGAGGTCGCCGCCCTCCTTCGTGGAGACCCAGGCGAGAACGGAGGTGACGGTCCCGCCGGGCTTCAGCGTGACCTCCTCGATGCCCCGGTCCTGCCCGGACATCGAACCGCCCGCGTTCACGGGGACGGGGATCCGCTCACCGTCCTCACCCAGGGCCCGGACGGACGGGTAGCCGTGGACCCGATAGGGCTTCGTCCCGCAGTTGGTGAGCGTGAGAACGACGGACCGGTGGAACATGGCGGTCTGCACCGGGCCCATGTCGACCCGGGCGCCGGAGACCGGGCAGTCCCCCGTGACCCCGGGACCGGCCGCCGGCGGCGTCGAGGCGGCCGGCGCTCCGGTGGACGGCGCTCCGGTCGACGGCGCCACGGTGGCCGCGGGCGACGTGGCCGTGGGCGACGTGGCCGTGGGCGACGTGGCCGTCGGGCTCGACGCCGGGGCCGGCTCCCCCTCGCCCGCCGGGACGAGGAAGCCCGCGCACCCCGAGAGGGCGAGCGCGCAGAGGACGGACACAGCCGCCGCGAAGGACCTCCGTACCCGCACCACCGCGTACCCCGCGCCCGGAACCGGACCGTCGGCGAACCGCTCGGTCATGCCGTGACCACTTCGCCCCACCGTCACTGTTCAGCACCCCTTCACCTTCACCCGGAGTAGATCTAAGTGGACCTGAGAGGATCGCCGAGCCGACACTGCGGACATGACAGTCACCCCGGCCCGGCCCTTCGGCCGCACCCTCTGCGCCATGATCACACCGTTCACCCCCGCCGGTGGCCTGGACCTGGACACCGCCCGCGCGCACGCCGCCGGTCTGGTCGCGGACGGCTGCGACGGGCTCGTGCTGAGCGGCACCACGGGCGAGTCCCCGACCACCACCGACGAGGAGAAGACCGCACTGCTGCGGGCGGTCCGCGAGGCGGTCGGCGACGGCGTCCCGCTCCTCGCGGGGGTGGGCAGCGCCGACACCCGGCACACCGTCCGGCTGGCCCAGGAGGCCGAGGCGGCGGGGGCCGACGGCCTGCTGGTGGTGACGCCGTACTACAGCCGGCCCCCGCAGGCGGCGGTGGAGGCGCACTTCGTCCGGGTCGCGGAGGCCACCGGCATCCCCCTCATGCTGTACGACATCCCGGGCCGCACCGGCACCCGGATCGAGACCGGCACCCTCCTGCGACTGGCGGAGCACCCGCGCATCGCGGCGGTCAAGGACTGCTCGTACGACCTGCTCGGGGCGACGAAGGTGCTGGCGCTGACCTCGCTGGCCTTCTACTCGGGCTGTGAGGAGCTGAACCTCCCGCTGTACGCGGTCGGCGGCGCCGGCTACGTCAGCACGGTCGCGAATGTGGTCCCGCGCCGGATGCGGGCCGTCCTGGACGCCTTCGACGCCGGTGACGCGGCGGAGGCGGCCCGCCTGAACGGGCTCGTCGTCCACCTGGTCGAGGCCATGATGTCCTCCGGCCTGCCCGGTACGGTCACGGCGAAGGCGCTGCTGGACGCGGGCCCGGTCCGCGAACCGCTGCAGCCCGCCGGCCGCGAGGCGACCGACGGGCTGCGCAGGGTGTACGAGGAACTCCTCGCCGCTACCGACTAGTTGTGGCTGTGCAGCACGTCGTTGAGTCCGCCCCACACCGCGTTGTTCGGGCGGGCCTCGACGGCACCGGAGACCGAGTTGCGGCGGAAGAGGATGTTCGAGGCGCCGGACAGCTCGCGGGCCTTGACGACCTGGCCGTCCGGCAGCGTGACGCGCGTGCCGGCCGTGACGTACAGCCCGGCCTCGACGACGCACTCGTCGCCGAGCGCGATCCCGACACCGGCCTCGGCGCCGACCAGGCAGCGCTGTCCGATGACGATGCGCTCCTTGCCGCCGCCGGACAGCGTGCCCATGGTGGACGCGCCGCCGCCGATGTCGGAACCGTCACCGACCACGACACCCGCGGAGATGCGGCCCTCGACCATGGAGGTGCCGAGCGTGCCCGCGTTGAAGTTGACGAAGCCCTCGTGCATCACGGTCGTACCGGAGGCGAGGTGCGCCCCGAGCCGTACGCGGTCGGCGTCGGCGATCCGTACGCCCTTGGGTGCGACGTAGTCCGTCATCCGGGGGAACTTGTCCACCGAGGTGACCTGGAGGTGCAGGCCCTCGGCGCGCGCGTTGAGACGGACCTTCTCCAGGTCGTCGACGGCCACCGGTCCGAGCGAGGTCCAGGCGACGTTGGCGAGGAAGCCGAAGATGCCGTCGAGGTTCTGTCCGTGGGGCTGGACGAGCCGGTGCGAGAGCAGGTGCAGCCGCAGGTAGGTGTCGTGCGCGTCGAGGGGCTTGTCGTCGAGCGAGGAGATGACCGTGGCGACGGCGACGACCTCCACCCCGCGGCGGGCGTCCACGCCGATGGCCCTGGCCGCGCCCTCACCGAGGCGGTTCACCGCCTCGTCGGCGCCGAGCCGCTGCGTCCCGGCCGGTCCGGGGTCGGCGACGAGCTCGGGAGCGGGGAACCAGGTGTCGAGGACGGTGCCGTCACCGGCGATGGTGGCGAGGCCGGCGGCGACGGCGCCGGTGGTGCGGGCGGAACCCTGGGAAGTCGTGTCGGTCATGCACGAAACCTAACCGTCCGGGCCCCGCGCGGGCGAACCGGTCTCGCCGTCCGGTCACCGCGCCTCCGGCCCCGGGCGCCCCGCCTCCCGCGCCGGCCCGACGGGTGCACGCGGCCGCCGGGACCCCACCGCCCGCAGGTCACCCGGGGCCGGCGCCGTCCACGATCCGCCCGAGCATCTCCCGGGTGTACGCCGCGTCGAAGTCGCCTCCCGTGAGCAGCACCTGGAGGCTGATGCCGTCGAACAGGGCGACGAGGGCCCGTGCGGTCGCCGGGTCGGTGCGGCGGGCGATCAGCTCGCCCAGGAAGTCGGTCCACTCCGCGGCGACGGGCCGCAGGGCGGGGCGCCGGAGCGCGGCCAGATACAGCTCGTACTCCAGCTCGATCGGCCCCCGCGCGCCCGCGAACCAGTCCCCCATCAGCCTGGTCAGCTCGTCGGCCAGACCGGCCGCCGGGTCGGCGAGGTATCCGCCCTCCCGCATGGTCCGCGCGAAGTCGTCGTTGCACCGGCGCAGGGCGGCGACGAGCAGTTCGTCGAGCGAGGCGAAGTGGTACGTCGTCGAGCCGAGAGGCACGTCGGCCTCCGCGGCCACCACGCGGTGACTGAGTCCGGCGATGCCCCGGTCCCCGGCGACGCGGATGGCCGCCTGGAGGATCCGCTCGCGCCGCTCGGGGTCGTACCGGCGCACCATCAGTGGGCTCCGCCGAGATTGAGCACCACGACCCCCGCGATGATCAGAGCGACACCGGCCAGTTTGGCCGGGCCTGCGGACTCCCCCATCCAGATGATCCCGATGGCGGCGACGGCCGCGGTGCCCGCGCCCGCCCAGATGGCATAGGCGGTGCCGACGGAGAGCGTCTTGAGTGTCTGTGCGAGCAGCACGAACGCCAGCACATAGCCCACCACCGTGCCGAGGGACGGCCACAACCGGGTGAAGCCCTCGCTGTACTTCATGGCCGTCGTCCCGGCCACCTCCGCCGCTATGGCCGCGGCAAGCAGTCCGTATCCCATGCGGGGAAGTGTACCCATCGTTGCGTACACCCGTACACAACGATGGGTGCGCCCGCCCGGATTCGCCTCCACCAGGGGGCGCTACGGTGTCCCGACCGGTCACACCGGATGATGAACGCACAACAACATGACGGAGCAGCAGTGGCGCAGGACGCAGGGTGGGGCGGCGGCGCGTACGGGGGCGCGCCGTACGGCGGGGTTCCGTACGGAGGGCCTCCCGGGCCGCCGGGATGGGGCGGCTGGGTGCCGCCGCCGAAGCCAGGGGTGATACCGCTCGCGCCCCTGAAACTCGGGGACGTGCTCAACGGCGCGTTCTCGACGATGGGCAAGTACTGGAAGCAGCTGTTCGGCATGGGGGCGGCCCTGTACGGCGGTGCCGCGCTGCTTATGGCCGCGGCGGTCGCCGTCGCCTACTCCGCGGTCGGCGACCACCTGGACCGGGTGATCTCGCTCCGCTACGAGGAGGAGGCCGCCTCGACGGACGTCGTCCCGCTCGTGACCGCGGTGTCCGTCCTCGCGCTGCTCGCGATCGTCTCGATGACCATCGTCTCCGGGCTGATGTACGCGGCCGTCCCCGCGGTGCTGCAGGAGGCGGTACTGGGCCGGGCCGTCGCCTTCTCCACGGTGTGGCGGCGGGCCTGGGCCCATGTCGGCCGGGTGATCGGCACGCTGATCCTCACGGCCCTTGTCGCCGTCGTGCCCGTGCTCCTCGTCATGGTCGCCTTCGTCGGGGTGGTCATCGCCCTGATCACCCTGGACAGCGATGCGGGCGGCGGCGGCGCGGCCATGACGGTCGGCGTCCTGGGCGCGCTGCTGACCGGCCCGGTGGCCGTCTGGCTCTGGGTCAAACTCTGCCTGGCACCCGCGGTCGTGGTCTTCGAAGGACAGGGGCCCGTGGCCGCGCTGCGCCGGTCGTCCCAGCTGGTGCGCGGCGACTGGTGGCGGATCTTCGGCATCACCCTGCTCGTCTACGTGATGGCCGCGTCGGCCGGCTACGTCATCCAGCTGCCGTTCTCCGTCCTCGGCCTGTTCCCGAGCATGGTCGGCACCTCGTCGCTGGGCAGCGACCCTAGCCCCACGGCGATCGTGGTGGCGATGAGCGGCTACCTCGTCGCGACGATGCTGGGCCAGATGGTCAGCCAGATCATCTCGACGACGTTCCCGCAGCTGGTCACCGGCCTGCTGTACGTCGACCGCCGGATGCGGACGGAGGACCTGGGCCCGGTCCTGGCCGAGGCGGCCGCCGTACCGCCGCAGGAATGGGGCCCGCCGGAGGACGGAGCGCACCGGTGACCGCACCGGACGCCGCGGCCGGGGCGGACGCCGCAGCCGGGGGGGGGAGCGGGACACGAGCGGCCGGGAACCGACGGTGAGACGGGTCTTCGACCGCCGGGTCGTCCCCGTCCTGCCGACGGCGCGGCTCGCCCACGTGGCCCTAATCAGGCTGCCGGTGACGGCGGGTCGTGGGCATCGACGACGAGGTAGGAGAAGCGAACGGCCATGCACGCCAGTCCGCCTGGCATGCATGGCCGTTCGTCGTTCCGAAACGGGCGAGGACGGATCAGACGTTGAAGCCCAGCGCGCGAAGCTGCTCACGGCCGTCGTCGGTGATCTTGTCCGGGCCCCACGGCGGCATCCAGACCCAGTTGATCCGCAGCTCGTTGACGATGCCGTCCGTCGCGGACTTCGCCTGGTCCTCGATGACATCGGTCAGCGGACAGGCCGCGGACGTCAGGGTCATGTCGAGCGTGGCGATGTTGGCGTCGTCGACGTGGATGCCGTAGATCAGGCCCAGGTTGACGACGTCGATGCCCAGCTCGGGGTCGACCACGTCGTACAGCGCCTCGCGGACCTCCTCCTCGGAGGCCGGCTTGGTGGTGAGAGTCTCGTTGTCGCTCATGCCGTCTTCCCTTCGGACAGCGCCTGCGCCGTCGCATCCTTCCACGCCATCCAGCTGAGCAGCGCGCACTTGACCCGGGCCGGGTACTTGGAGACGCCGGCGAACGCGACCGCGTCCTCCAGCACCTCCTCCATCGTGTCGTCCGGCTCCAGCTGACCCTTGGACTGCATCAGTTGCAGGAAGGTCTCCTGGATCTTCCGCGCCTCGCCGAGCTGCTTGCCGACCAGCAGCTCGTTGAGCACGGAGGCACTGGCCTGGCTGATGGAGCAGCCCTGGCCCTCGTAACTGACGTCGGCGATGGTCTCACCGTCGTACTTCACGCGGAGCGTGATCTCGTCGCCGCACGTCGGGTTGACGTGGTGCACCTCGGCGTCGCCGTCCCGCAGGCCGCGCCCGTGGGGGTGCTTGTAGTGGTCCAGGATCACTTCCTGGTACATGGAGTCAAGCTTCACCAGTCAACCCTCGCCCTTAACCGAAAAAGTTCCGCACATGCTCCAGGCCGTCCACCAGGGCGTCGACCTCGGCGGGCGTGGAGTACAGATAGAACGACGCTCGCGTCGTCGCAGGAATTCCGTACCTCAGGCACACCGGGCGTGCGCAGTGGTGTCCGACCCGGACCGCGATGCCCTGCTCGTCGAGCACCTGGCCCACGTCGTGCGGGTGGATGTCGCCGAGCGTGAACGAGATCGTCGCGCCCCGGTCCTCGGCCGTCGCCGGGCCGATGATCCGGAGGTCCGGAACCTCCAGGAGCCGGCGCACCGCGTATTCGGTGATCGCCTGCTCGTGACGGTGGATGTTCTCCATGCCGATGGCCGAGAGGTAGTCCACGGCCGCGCCGAGGCCGACGGCCTGGGCGATCGGGGGCGTACCGGCCTCGAACTTGTGCGGCGCGGGGGCGTACGTCGACGAGTGCATCGACACGGTCTCGATCATCTCGCCGCCACCGAGGAACGGCGGCAGGTCCTCCAGAAGCTCCTGCCGTCCCCAGAGCACGCCGATGCCGGTCGGGCCGACCATCTTGTGGCCGGTGAAGGCCACGAAGTCGGCCTGCAGCGCCTGCACGTCGAGCACCATGTGCGGGGCGGCCTGCGAGGCGTCGATGCAGACCAGCGCGCCGACCTGCTGGGCGCGGCGGATGATCTTCTCGACCGGGTTGATCGTGCCCATGATGTTGGAGACCAGCGTGAAGGAGACGATCTTCGTCTTCTCCGTGATGATCTCGTCGATGTTCGACAGGTCCAGCCGGCCGTCGTCCGTGATGCCGAACCACTTCAGCTTCGCGCCCGTGCGCTGCGAGAGCAGCTGCCACGGCACGATGTTGGAGTGGTGCTCCATCTCCGTGGTGACGATCTCGGTGTCGCTGTCGACCCGGTAGGGCTCGTCGGCCCAGCCGAGCATGTTGGCGACGAGGTTCAGCGACTCCGAGGCGTTCTTGGTGAAGATCACCTCGTTGCGGCTGGGTGCGTTGATGAAGGCCGCGACCTTGTCGCGAGCGCCTTCGTACAGCGCGGTTGCCTCCTCGGCGATCGTGTACACACCGCGGTGGACGTTGGCGTTGTGCCGCTCGTAGTACTGGTTGAGCGCGTCGAGGACCTGGCGCGGCTTCTGCGAGGTCGCCGCGCTGTCCAGGTAAACGATCTTCTTGCCGTCGTGGACCGTGCGGTCCAGGATCGGGAAGTCCTTGCGGATCGCCTCGGTGTCGAGGAGGCCGGAGAGCCCCTGTCGGGCGTCAGTCACGCGGAAGCGCCACCCTTCGTGTAGGCCTCGTAGCCCTCGTTCTCCAGCGTGTCCGCCAGCTCGGCACCACCGGAGGCGGCGATCCGGCCGTTGGCGAAGACATGCACGTAGTCGGGCTTGATGTACTTCAGGATGCGGGTGTAGTGCGTGATCAGCAAGGTGCCGACCTCACCGGTCGCGCGCACCCGGTTGACGCCCTCGGAGACGGTCTTCAGCGCGTCGACGTCCAGGCCGGAGTCGGTCTCGTCGAGGATCGCGATCTTCGGCTTGAGGAGCTCCAGCTGGAGGATCTCGTGGCGCTTCTTCTCACCACCGGAGAAGCCCTCGTTGACGTTGCGCTCGGCGAAGGCGGGGTCCATCTGGAGCCCGGCCATCGTCTCCTTGACCTCCTTGACCCACGTACGCAGCTTGGGTGCCTCGCCGCGGACGGCGGTGGCGGAGGTGCGCAGGAAGTTGGAGACCGAGACACCGGGGATCTCGACCGGGTACTGCATGGCGAGGAACAGGCCCGCGCGGGCGCGCTCGTCGACGGACATCTCCAGGACGTCCTCGCCGTCCAGGGTCACCGTGCCACTCGTGATCGTGTACTTGGGGTGACCCGCGAGCGAGTACGCGAGGGTGGACTTGCCGGACCCGTTCGGGCCCATGATGGCGTGGGTCTCGCCCTGCTTCACGGTCAGGTCGACGCCCTTGAGGATCTCCTTCGTGGCGTTGTCGGCCTCGACGGAGACGTGCAGGTCGCGGATTTCAAGCGTTGCCATGGGTGACTCAGGACTCCTGGGTGACGGAGACGAGCACATCGTCCCCTTCGATCTTTACGGGGTATACGGGGACGGGGCGCGTCGCGGGAAGACCGGACGGCTTGCCGGTGCGGAGGTCGAAGCTCGATCCGTGCAGCCAGCACTCGATCGAGCAGTCCTCCACCTCGCCCTCCGACAGCGAGACGTTCGCGTGCGAGCAGATGTCGTTGATCGCGAACACCTCGCCCTCGGTGCGGACGACGGATACCGGCGTGCCGTCGAGCTCCACCCGCTTCGGGGTGTCGTCCTCCAGCTCGCTCAGCGCACAGGCTTTGACGAAGGCCATCAGACCGACGCCTTCAGCTCGGTCTCGATCCTGTCGAGGAGACGGGCTTCGACGTCCGGCAGACCGATCTGCTGGACCAGCTCGGCGAAGAAGCCGCGCACGACGAGCCTGCGGGCCTCCTCGGCCGGGATACCGCGGGACTGCAGGTAGAACAGCTGCTCGTCGTCGAAGCGGCCGGTCGCCGAGGCGTGGCCTGCGCCGACGATCTCGCCGGTCTCGATCTCCAGGTTCGGTACGGAGTCGACCCGGGCACCGTCGGTGAGAACCAGGTTGCGGTTCATCTCGTAGGTGTCGGTGCCCTCGGCGGCGGCCTGGATCAGGACGTCACCGATCCAGACGGCGTGTGCGCCGTCGCCCTGCAGCGCGCCCTTGTAGGCCACGTTGGACTTGCAGTGCGGGGCGTTGTGGTCGACCAGGAGGCGGTGCTCCTGGTGCTGGCCCTCGTCGGTGAAGTACAGACCGAAGAGCTCCGCCTCGCCGCCGGTGGCCGCGTAGGCGACCCGCGGGTGGAGGCGGACGACGTCGCCGCCGAAGGTGACGACGATGGACTTGAAGGAGGCGTCCCGGCCGATCAGCGCGTTGTGCTGACCGACGTGGACGGCCTTCTCGTCCCAGTCCTGGACGGAGACGACGGTGAGCTTCGCACCGTCGCCCAGGACGTAGTCGACGTTGGCGGCGAGCACCGCGTCACCGGTGTGGTCGATGACGACGACGGCCTCGGCGAAGGCGCCCAGCTCGATGACCTGGTGGCCGTAGGCCACCCCGCCCTCGCCGTGCACCGCGATCCGGACGGGCTCGGTGAGCACGGCCTCCTTCGCGACCGTGACGACCGAGGCCTGCTCGAAGGACGAGTACGCCTGGGCGGCGACCCGGTCCACCGGTGTGCCGGCCTTGCCGAGCCGCGCGTCGTCGCGGCCGACGGTCTCGACCGTGACGCCCGCGGGCGCCTCGATCACGACCTTGACCCCGCCGCCGGTCGCGACGGCGGTGCCGTCGTGCAGCCCGCGCAGGCGCTCCAGCGGGGTGAACCGCCACTCCTCCTCGCGGCCGTGCGGGACCGGGAAGTCCGCGACGTCGAAGGACGGGGGCGCGCTCATGCGCGTGGCGACGGTGGACTCGGCCGCCACCGCGATGGACCCGGCGGTGGTGGAGCCCGCCGGAATGTTCTGAGCCTCAGCCATGGCTGTCGTAGTGCTCGCTTTCTCAGTCAAGAACTCTTCGGGACGCGGTCGGCGGACGTACTAGCCGACCGAGCCCTCCATCTGCAGCTCGATCAGCCGGTTGAGCTCCAGGGCGTACTCCATGGGCAGCTCCTTGGCGATCGGCTCGACGAAGCCGCGCACGATCATCGCCATGGCCTCGAACTCGGTGAGTCCGCGGCTCATGAGGTAGAAGAGCTGGTCCTCGGAGACCTTGGAGACCGTCGCCTCGTGACCCATCGACACGTCGTCCTCGCGGACGTCGACGTACGGGTAGGTGTCGGAGCGCGAGATGGTGTCGACGAGCAGCGCGTCGCACAGCACGTTCGACTTGGCGCCCGGGGCACCCTCGCCGATCTCGATCAGACCGCGGTAGGAGGTGCGGCCGCCGCCTCGTGCCACCGACTTGGAGACGATGTTGGACGAGGTGTTCGGTGCCATGTGGACCATCTTGGCGCCGGCGTCCTGGTGCTGGCCCTCGCCCGCGAAGGCGATGGACAGGGTCTCGCCCTTGGCGTGCTCGCCCATCAGGTACACGGCGGGGTACTTCATGGTGACCTTGGAGCCGATGTTGCCGTCGACCCACTCCATGGTCGCGCCCTCGTACGCCACGGCGCGCTTGGTGACGAGGTTGTACACGTTGTTCGACCAGTTCTGGATCGTCGTGTAGCGGCAGCGCGCGCCCTTCTTCACGATGATCTCGACGACCGCGGAGTGCAGGGAGTCCGAGGAGTAGATCGGAGCGGTGCAGCCCTCGACGTAGTGGACGTAGGCGTCCTCGTCGACGATGATCAGCGTCCGCTCGAACTGGCCCATGTTCTCCGTGTTGATACGGAAGTAGGCCTGGAGCGGGATCTCCACGTGCACGCCCTTCGGCACGTAGATGAAGGAGCCGCCGGACCACACGGCCGAGTTCAGCGAGGCGAACTTGTTGTCACCGACGGGGATGATGGTGCCGAAGTACTCCTTGAAGAGCTCCGGGTGCTCCTTCAGCGCGGTGTCGGTGTCCATGAAGATGACACCCTGCGCCTCCAGCTCCTCGTTGATCTGGTGGTAGACGACCTCGGACTCGTACTGCGCGGCGACACCGGCGACGAGGCGCTGCTTCTCCGCCTCGGGGATGCCGAGCCTGTCGTACGTGTTCTTGATGTCCTCGGGCAGGTCCTCCCAGGACTCCGCCTGCTTCTCCGTGGACCGCACGAAGTACTTGATGTTGTCGAAGTCGATGCCCGACAGGTCCGAGCCCCAGTTCGGCATGGGCTTCTTGCCGAACAGCTTCAGGCCCTTGAGCCGGAGATTCAGCATCCACTCCGGCTCGTTCTTCTTCTCCGAGATGTCGCGGACGACAGCTTCGGACAGGCCGCGCTTCGCCGCCGCGCCTGCCGCGTCGGAGTCGGCCCAGCCGAATTCGTACGTGCCCAGGCCATCGAGCTCAGGGTGGGCAGTCTCCGTGGGGAGCGTCATGCGGGGTTCCTCCCGGCCGTACTTACAGATGCTGATGGGGTGGTCTGTGGTGCTGCGGGGCTGCTGCGCGGGACGAACGTCGTGCACACGCCGTCGCCGTGGGCGAGGGTGGCAAGACGCTGCACATGGGTCCCGAGCAGGCTGGAGAAGAATTCCGTCTCCGCCTCGCACAGCTGCGGGAACTGCTCGGCGACGTGCGCGACCGGGCAGTGGTGCTGGCACAGCTGCTCGCCCTGCTGGGGGGCCGGCGCGCTGCGCGCCGTAGCAGCGTACCCGTCGGCCGACAAGGCCTTGGCCAAGGCCTCGGCGCGCGCCTCGGGCTCCGCGGCGTCGACCGCGGCCCGGTACGTCTCCCACTGGGCGGCCATCCGGGAGCGGGCGAAGGCGACGAGCGCCTCGTCCCCGCCCGATTCGGCGATCCAGCGGAGGGCGTCGGCGGCGAGCTTGTCGTAGGACTGGTCGAAGGCGTCCCGGCCGCAGTCGGTCAGGGCGAACACCTTGGCCGGCCGGCCACGGGTCCGTGCCCCGTACACCCGCTGTTCGCGGGCCTCGACGACGTCGTCGGAGACGAGGGCGTCGAGGTGACGGCGAACGGCGGCCTGGGTGAGGCCGACGCGCTTCGCCAGGTCGGCGGCGGTGGACGGGCCGTGGTCCAGGATGGAGCGCGCGACCCGGTTGCGCGTCGAACGCTCACCGGTCGCGAGTTCCTCCTGCGGAGCCTCGCCAACGTATTTCACAACGCCATTGTTGCGTAATTCCTTCGGGCCTGACAACCCACCCCGGAACCGGGCGCGGTGCGCTTCATCACTTAGGCACACCTAAGTTGACCTGCGGAAATGATGATCTCGGGCAAGCCTTCGCAGGTGAGAGGTCCAGACCACGGGCAGCGGCCGGGCCTGCGAGGACGCGGGACCGGCCCCCGGCGGAAGAAGGTCCGCAGGGGGCCGGCCGAGTGACCGCGGGCCCGTCAGCCCGCCGCGAGGTCGGACCGCTCGGTCACTCTGATCGAGTTGACCAGCGTCCTGCCCTCGTTGGCCACGAACCGGAGGTTCAGCTGGCCGTCGGTGACCGAGACGGTGAACGCACGGTCGTGCGCGGTGTACCGTCCGGCCTCCAGCGCCAGGTCGAGGTTGGGCACCACCTGCGCCCCCTCGGCCATCACATCGAACACCCGGTCGGTCGGGTCGTTGGAGGCGAGCTCTGCGAAGCCCAGCTCGATCCGGTACGTGCCCGGGGGCAGCCCGTCGAAGCGGTACTCGTACATGCCCTGCCGCGCCGTCGAGTAGCGTGCCGGGTCGTCGGTCGCCGAGACGGTCCTCGACGTGGTGACCCGCGAGGTGCTCCCGAGGTACCCGTAGGCACCCGCGGTGTAGGCCGGGTCGACCGTCCAGGTGTCACCCAGCGTGTCGACGGCCGGTTTCCTGGCGCCGGTGTCCAGCGCCGTCTGGTACGCCGGGACGACGACGCTCACCGGGATCTCGACCACCGGCGCACGGCCGCTGCCGCTGGTGAGCACCAGGGTCGCGGTGAGAACCGTGCCGGGCGTGGCGCCGCTCGTGTCGACGGCGAGCGGAACGGATGCCTCCGCACCCCGGGCGAGTGTGCCCTCGGCCAAGGACAGCCCGAGCCA
Source organism: Streptomyces sp. NPDC058637 (assembly GCF_042717325.1). Classification (NCBI taxonomy): domain Bacteria; kingdom Bacillati; phylum Actinomycetota; class Actinomycetes; order Kitasatosporales; family Streptomycetaceae; genus Streptomyces; species Streptomyces sp. NPDC058637. The sequence goes on from NZ_JBHXRD010000022.1 coordinate 77,112, forward strand.
GCCCGCGTCCTGCTTCTCGGTCACGGCGTAGGCCGACTCGGTGCCGGCGTTCGCAAGGTCCAGCGTCCGGGTGCGGGACTGCCCGGCCGGAACGACCAGTTTCACGGCGTCCTGCGCGGATCGCACCAGCGGTGTGCCGAGCGCCGTCGTGGTGTACGCGACGTCGCCCGCCTTGGCGTCGACCGGTGCGGAGGCGGTCGCGTAGCGGTCGGCCGAGACCTCCACGGTGTACTCCCCCGCGGCCGGCTGGAGCGCGTACGTGCCGTTGCCCGTGGTGGTCACGCTCTCCCCGGCGACGGTGACGGTGGCACCGGCCAGCGGCTCGTTGTCGTTGGCGTCGACGACCTTGCCTGCCACGACGCCGCGGGCCTTGGCGCCGAAGGACAGGGTGGTGCCGTCCGTGATGACCGGGGCGTTGAACGAGTAGAGGAGCGCGTCCGTGCCCGTGGCGTTCTCCAGGCCCACCGTCGCGGTGGCGCCGTTGCCCGGCACGCTCTTGTAGTGGTACGAGATCGAGCCGTCCTCGCCGATCACGGCGGAGAACGTGGCGCGCGTGCCGCCGGTCACGACCAGGGCGTCCCGCCACTCGACGACGGCCCTGCGGTGCGGCGCGGTGCCGGTGACCGCCCAGTACACGCCTCCGGAGGCGTCGACCGTCATGTTGTCCCACAGCGGGTAGAGCGCCCCGTTGGGGGTCCCGGTGCTGGGCAGCGTGGCGTTGGTACTGCTGGTGGACGAGGTGCCGAACGCCAGCACACCCTCCAGGGTCGCGGTCGCCGTCGTGTAGCCCTTGCCGTACAGCGCGAAGGTGAACGGCAGGCTGAAGGAGGCCGCACCCGAGGTGGTGGAGGTGTAGGTCAGCTTCTCGGTGCCGGCCGGGAAGTCGGCGGCGCTCTCGGTGCTGCAGGAGTAGCCGAAGGTGTCGGTCCGGTCGTCCAGGGCGATGTCCCGGTCGAGGTCGGCGGCGATGTCGACCGTGAGCGAGGTCGCGGTGGCACAGGCGCCCGCCGGGGTGACCGTCAGGGTGTACGAGCCCTGCGGGAGCGTGAGGCTGTACGAGCCGTCGGCCCCGGCCGTCGTGGTGACCGGGGTCCCCTGCGCCTCGACGACGGCGCCCGCCTCGGCGCCCGCGGAGCTGGTGACCTTGCCCGACAGGGTGGCCGCGGGCGCCGGGGCCAGCGGGAAGTCCTTGACCGCCGCACCGTTCTCGACGACGGTCACCGCACCCTTCGCCGGGACGTACCCGAACTTGGTGACGGAGACCTCGTAGTCGCCGACCATCAGCTTGGGCAGGGAGTAGGCGCCGTCCGCCGCGGTCGTCGCGGTCGCGCGCATCGGCCCCTCGAAGGTGACGACGGCGTCGGCGACGGCCGCGCCGCCGGAGGTGACGCTGCCGCTGACTGCTCCGAGCGCTCCGCGCGGGGTGGCGTCGACCGCCTCGAAGGCGTCGAGCCGGCCCTCGCCGAAGACGTTGTTGCGGGCGGGCGTGCCGCCGCACTGGTCGGCGGCGGTGTCGATGGCGGTGGAGTCGAGCAGCGCCTCGGTGGCCGTGACGTCACCGGCGATGGCGGGCGAGGCCGCCCACATCAGGGCGACGGTCGCCGCGGTGTGCGGGGAGGCCATCGACGTACCGGAGATCGTGTTGTAGCCGCCGCCCGTCCAGGAGGAGCGGACGTTGACTCCCGGCGCCGCGAGGTCGGGTTTGATCTCGGCGTTCTCGCCGGTTCCGCGGGCGGAGAAGGAGGCGATGGCGTTGTTGGTGTCGAAAGCGCCCGAGGAGTAGGAGTTGGTGTACGAGCCGGGGCTGCCCGAGGTGGTGCAGCCGGGGCCGTTGTTGCCGTTGGAGAAGGCCGGGAAGATGCCGGCGTCCCTCCAGGACTGGACGGTGTCCCGGTACCAGGCGTCGTAGACGTTGGCGCCCCAGGAGTTGTTCACCACGTCGGGTGCCAGCTCCGGGCGCGGGTTGGCGCCGGCGGAGTCGGTGGGGGCGACGACCCACTGGCCGGAGGCGAGCAGGGTGTCCCGTGCGCAGGAGCTGGTCGCGCAGCCCTTCGCGGCGATCCACCTGGCGCCCGGAGCGACGCCGATGCCGTCGGCGCCCACCATGGTGCCCATGGTGTGCGTGCCGTGGCCGTTGTTGTCGCACGGTGCGGCCGTGGCGCAGACCGAGGCCGGGTCGAACCAATTGTAGTCGTGGCTGTACGTGCCGTCGGCCTTGGTACCGCGGTAGGCGGCCTGGAGCGCCGGGTGGTCGAACTGGACGCCGGAGTCGATGTTGGCGACGACGACGCCCTCGCCCTTGACGCCCAAGCCGCTCCACACCTTGGGCGCGTTGATCCGGTCGATGTTCCACTCGACGGCGTCGACCTCGGGCTCGCCGGTGCCGGGCAGCGGGTCGGGAATCGTGACCGGGTCGTCGGCCTCGATGCCGGCCACGTCGGAACGGGCCGCGATCTTCTCGGCGAGTGCCTTGTCGCCGGTGATCTGCACGGTGTTGGCGATCCAGAACGACGTGTACCGCGCTCCGGCGTCCTTGGCCAGTCCGATGACCCCGGCCTGGGACTTCTTGGCGAACGCGGTCTTCGTTTCGAGAACGGCGCGGGCCTTGGCCGTCTTGCCCTTCGCCCTGTGAGCGGACGTGACATCCGCTTCCGCCTTCAGGCCGACCCAGAAGGTCACCTCGTCCTGCACGGCGAACTGCTTGAGCAGTCTGGCCTCGGACTTGGTCTGGTACGCGGACTGCGGCGCCGGCTCGGCCTCCCTGGCCTGGGCCGGGGATGCGCTGATCAGGAGCGGTATCGCGGTCGCCGCCGCGGTGAGGAGTGCGGCGGCGGACCGCCGTTCGAGACGCATGGAACGTCTGGTCACGAGCTCTCCTTCAGGAACAGGCGGGGATCGCCCGCCGTAGGGGATGAAGGAACAGGCGCGGGTGCCACTCACAACTGCCGCTGCCCTTGTACGCGTGGGGGGCGCAGCAACCGCATGAGCTCAGCAAGGAGCATGGGGGACGTGACGCAGGACACGGAAGGGGGCAGCGGGGAGCCTGGGGCGTCATTGGCCGAGCTTTGAGGTGTGCCGAGGTATCGCCCAGGGAAGTACGCACGGCTCCGGGAGGGGACTCCCGGCCCGGCCCGGCCCCACATTGGCCAGTTCCCGCTCCACGGGACCCAGGCCCCGGGGTCCTTCGGTCACTGCCTAGACTTACCGGCCATGAGCAGCGAGCCCGTCGTACAGGTCAAGGCCCTGGTAAAGCGCTACGGCACCAGGACCGCGGTGGACGGCCTCGATCTGGAGGTCCGGGCGGGCGCGGTGACCGCGGTCCTCGGCCCCAACGGCGCCGGCAAGACCACCACCGTCGAAATCTGCGAGGGCTACCGCAGGCCGGACGACGGGACCGTGCGGGTCCTCGGCCTCGACCCGGTCGCCGATGCGGCCGCGCTCCGTCCCCGCATCGGTGTGATGCTGCAGTCCGGCGGCGTCTACTCCGGTGCGCGCGCCGACGAGATGCTCAAGCACATGGCGAAACTGCACGCCCACCCGCTGGACGTCGGCATGCTCATCGAACGTCTCGGGCTCGGCAGCTGCGGCCGCACCACCTACCGCCGGCTCTCCGGTGGCCAGCAGCAGCGCCTCGCCCTGGCGATGGCCGTCGTCGGCCGGCCCGAGCTCGTCTTCCTGGACGAACCGACCGCCGGCCTCGACCCGCAGGCCCGCCGCTCCACCTGGGATCTGGTCCGGGAGCTGCGCACCGACGGCGTGTCCGTCGTCCTCACCACCCACTTCATGGACGAGGCCGAGGAGCTCGCCGACGACGTGGCCGTCATCGACGCGGGCCGGGTCATCGCCCAGGGCAGCCCCGAGCGGCTGCGCCGTGGCGGCGCCGAGAACACCCTGCGCTTCACCGGCCGTCCCGGGCTGGACCTCGCCTCGCTCCTGAAGGCGCTGCCCGAGGGCAGCGAGGCGGCCGAGCTCACCACCGGGGCGTACCGCATCACCGGGCGCATCGACCCGGAGCTGCTGGCCACCGTCACCTCCTGGTGCGCCCGGCACGGGGTGATGCCGGACGGCATCGCGGTGGAGCGGCACACCCTGGAGGACGTCTTCCTCGAACTGACCGGCAAGGAGCTGCGCGCATGAGCGCCGGTACGTACACCCCGCGCCCCGGCGCCGCCCCGCTGCCCCGCATGATCGCCGCGCAGGCCGCGCTGGAGACCCGCATGCTGCTGCGCAACGGCGAGCAGCTGCTGCTGACGGTCGTCATCCCGACGCTGCTGCTGGTGCTGTTCAGCGCGGTCGACATCATCGACACCGGCACGGGCGAGCCGGTCGACTTCCTGACGCCGGGCGTCCTGGCCCTCGCGGTGATGTCGACGGCCTTCACCGGCCAGGCCATCGCGACGGGCTTCGAGCGGCGCTACGGGGTGCTCAAGCGACTGGGCGCCTCGCCGCTTCCGCGCTGGGCGCTGATGGCGGCGAAGACCCTCGCGGTGCTGGTCACCGAGGTGCTGCAGGTCGCCCTGCTCACGGTGATCGCCTTCGCGCTGGGCTGGTCGCCGCAGGGCAGCCCGTTCGCGGTGCTGCTGCTCCTGGTGCTGGGCACCGTGGCCTTCTCCGGACTCGGGCTGCTGATGGCGGGGACCCTGAAGGCCGAGGCGACGCTCGCCGCGGCCAACCTGGTCTTCCTGCTGCTGCTGGTCGGCGGCGGGGTCATCGTGCCGCTGGACAGGTTCCCCGGCGCCGCGCAGTCGGTGCTGGGGCTGCTGCCGATCTCGGCCCTCTCGGACGGGCTGCGGGACGTCCTGCAGCACGGTGCCGGGATGCCGTGGGGCGATCTCGGCATCCTCGCGGTGTGGGCGGTGCTGGGGCTGGGCGCGGCGGCCCGGTTCTTCCGCTGGGAGTGAGCGTGCGGTGACATACCGCTGATGTCCGGAGCCATCCGGGAATGACCCCACCCCTCGTGAAAACGTGCACAAGCCGTTGCCTACGATGGGGCGCGTGGAAACACCCCTCTCCTACATCGCCAGGCGCTGGACGCCGTCCGTGAAGACCGCGAGGCGCGCCGCGCTCTCGGCGGTCGTGATGACCGTGTTCATCATCGTCACGGGCGGGGCCGTCCGGCTGACCGGTTCCGGTCTGGGCTGCGACACCTGGCCCAAGTGCACGGACGAGAGCCTCTTCGCCACTCCCGAGCAGGGCCTCCACGGGGCGATCGAGTTCGGCAACCGGATGCTCACGTACGTCCTGTCGGCCGCGGTCGGCTGGGCGATCATCGCGGCACGCTCCATGAAGCCCCGCCGGCGCGGTCTGACCCGGCTCGCCTGGTCCCAGTTCTGGCTCGTGATGGGCAACGCCGTCATCGGCGGGATCACCGTCTGGGCGGGCCTCAACCCGTGGTCGGTGGCGGGACACTTCCTGCTCGCCAACTGCCTGCTCACGGTGGCCGTCATCACCTGGGTGCGGATCGGCGAGGGCGACGGTCCGCGGCGCCCCCGGGCCCCGAAGCCGGTACGCGGCCTGGCCTGGGCGATCGTGGCGGCCTCGGTGGTCCTGATCACCCTCGGCACCACGGTGACGGGTTCCGGCAAGCACGCCGGGGACAGCAGCGACGTGCCGCGCATGCCGTGGGACTGGACGGCGGCCGCCCATGTGCACGCCGTAGCCGCCTGGGTGGTCTGCGCCCTGGCCGTCGCGATGTGGCTGGCCCTACGGGTCGTGGACGCGCCGGCCGACACCCGGGCCCGCTCCCGCGACCTGCTGGTCGTCCTGCTGGCGCAGGGCGCCATCGGGTACGTGCAGTTCTTCAGCGACGTCCCCGAGATCCTCGTCGGCCTCCACATGCTCGGCTCGGGCCTGATGTGGATCGCCGTCATGCGCCTGCTGCTGTCCCTGCGCGAGCGCCCGCGGACCGACGCGACCGCCCCCCAGGCTGCCGGCCGGCAGCCGGAGCACGCGCCCGCGGTCTGATCCACACGAAGACCTGATCCACGCGAAAGGCCTCCGCCGCCGCACCCGTCCCGGGTGCGGCGGCGGAGGCCTTCGCGGTGCGGGCTCAGCCGTTGGACGGGCCGCCGACCTGGATGCCGGCCATCCGGGACCACTCGTACGGGCCGGTGCGGACCTTGGCCGCGAACTCCCCGTCGAAGGTCTCGTGCAGGGTGAGACCGGCCTTCCGTGCCGCGCTCTCGGCGACGGCGTACGAGGGGGCCACCAGGTCGCCCCAGCCGCCGTCCTCACCCACGAGCACGATGCGGGTTCCCATCTCGCCGATGTAGGCGAGCTGCCCCTCGGCTCCGCCGTGCGCCCTGCTGAAGGCGCCGATCTGCCTGGCGAGCTTCGTGGCCCGGCGCTCCGCGCGGGCCGCGTGCCTGCTGTCGTCGGTCTGCTGGGTCTGGGGCTCTGCCGTCTCTGCCATGAAAGGATGCTACCGACGGGTAGAACAACTGGCGACGGGCGGGGGGCGTGGCCTGGGCCACGTCCCCCGCCCGTCGGCGGAGCTCCGGTGCGTGCGGGACTACCTGAGGAAGGGGTCCACCGCGACGGCGACGAAGAGGAGCGAGACATAGGTGATGGACCAGTGGAACAGCCGCATCTCCTTGAGCTTGCCGCCGGTCACGCCCGCCTTCGCCCGGTTCTGCAGGCCGTGCGCCTCCCAGAGCCAGAAACCACCGGTCACCAGCGCGACCGACGTGTAGAACCAGCCGGTGTAGCCCAGCGGGGTGAGGAGCAGCGAGACGGCGACCATGACCCAGCTGTAGAGAACGATCTGGCGGGCCACCACCTGGTTGGAGGCGACGACCGGCAGCATCGGGACACCGACCCGGGCGTAGTCCTCCTTCACCTTCATCGACAGCGGCCAGTAGTGCGGCGGTGTCCAGAAGAAGATGACGGCGAAAAGAATGACCGCGGCCCAGGACATCGAATTGGTCACGGCGGACCAGCCGATGAGTACGGGCATGCAGCCGGCGATTCCGCCCCAGACGATGTTCTGCGAGGTCCGGCGCTTCAGCAGCATCGTGTAGACGACGACATAGAACAGAAGTGCGCCGAGTGAGAGGGCGGCGGAGAGCCAGTTGACCAGCAGTCCGAACCAGACCGTGGAAATCACCGCGAGGGCGATTCCGAAGGCCAGGCACTCGCGCGGGCTCACCATGCCGGTGACCAGCGGCCTCTGCGACGTGCGGTCCATCAACGCGTCGATGTCGCGGTCGATATACATGTTGAGCGCATTGGCACCGCCCGCGGAGAGATAACCGCCGATGGTGGTAGTGACTACGAGCCACAGGTCGGGCACGCCCTGAGCGGCCAGGAACATCACCGGAACGGTGGTGATCAGCAGCAACTCGATGATGCGCGGCTTGGTAAGTGCCACGAATGCCTTGATGCGGGCCCCGAACGGGCGATGGCCCACTGGGCTCGGAGTCAAGGCGACCCCTGCGGGTCGGGACTCGACGGCCGTCACGCACACCCCTGACAGAGAAATCCCAGCAAGCTCCAGGCATGAGGGCCCGGTAAAGACTTGCGCGAACCAGACCACTGTAGACGTTGGGCATACGCCCCCCTTCGCGGGGGTGGGGTCGTGTTGGAGTGGCGCAGAAGTGAACGGCGGCGCTCATACGGGAGGCGAACTCCGCAGGTCGCCCGCAGTGTGGAATGGGCAGAAGTACCGCCTTGTTCCGGGGGTAGGCTCGGCAATGTCCGGTGCGGTAACCAGTCACCGGTTTACAACAGTGGAGAGGAGCCCTGACTCAGGGTGAGCACCAAGCCGACCACCACAGACCTCCAGTGGACCGAATTGGACCAGCGGGCCGTGGACACCGTCCGCGTCCTCGCCGCGGACGCCGTACAGAAGGTCGGAAACGGCCACCCGGGTACGGCGATGAGCCTGGCTCCTGCCGCGTACACCCTCTTCCAGAAGGTGATGCGCCATGACCCGGCGGACGCGGACTGGACCGGCCGCGACCGGTTCGTACTCTCCGCCGGCCACTCCAGCCTGACGCTGTACATCCAGCTCTACCTGGCCGGATACGGCCTGGAGCTGGACGACCTCAAGGCGTTCCGCACCTGGGGCTCCAGGACTCCTGGTCACCCGGAGTACGGCCACACCACCGGTGTCGAGACCACGACCGGCCCGCTGGGCCAGGGTGTCGCCAACGCCGTGGGCATGGCGATGGCCGCCCGCTACGAGCGCGGCCTGTTCGACCCGGAGGCGGCCACCGGCACCTCTCCGTTCGACCACACCGTCTGGGTCGTCGCCGGTGACGGCTGCCTCCAGGAGGGCATCTCCGCGGAGGCCTCCTCGCTGGCCGGTCACCAGAAGCTGGGCAACCTCGTCCTGCTGTGGGACGACAACCACATCTCGATCGAGGGCGACACGGAGACCGCGGTCTCCGAGGACACCCTCAAGCGCTACGAGTCCTACGGCTGGCACGTCCAGCGGGTGGAGCAGTCGCCCTCCGGCGACCTGGACCCCGAGGGTCTCTACAAGGCGCTGCAGGCCGCCAAGGCCGAGACGGAGCGCCCGTCGTTCATCGCGGCCCGCTCGATCATCGCCTGGCCCGCCCCGAACGCCCAGAACACCGAGGCCGCGCACGGCTCGGCGCTCGGCGACGAGGAGATCGCGGCCACCAAGCGCGTCCTCGGCTTCGACCCCGAGAAGACCTTCGAGGTCTCCGACGAGGTCATCTCGCACACCCGTGAGGCCCTGGACCGCGGCCGTGAGGCCAAGGCCGAGTGGGAGAAGTCCCTCGCCGCGTGGCGCACCGCCAACCCGGAGCGCGCCGCCGAGTTCGACCGGATCTCCGCGGGCGAGCTGCCCGAGGGCTGGGAGGACAAGCTGCCGGTCTTCGAGGCGGGTCACTCCGTGGCCACGCGCGCGGCGTCCGGCAAGGTCCTCCAGGCGCTCGGTGGTGTCATCCCCGAGCTGTGGGGCGGCTCCGCCGACCTCGCGGGCTCGAACAACACCACGATCGACAAGACGTCGTCGTTCCTCCCGGCAGGCAACCCGCTGCCCGAGGCCGACCCGTACGGCCGGACGATCCACTTCGGCATCCGCGAGCACTCCATGGCCGCGGCCATGAACGGCATCGCGCTGCACGGCAACACCCGTGTCTACGGCGGCACCTTCCTGGTGTTCTCCGACTACATGCGCAACGCCGTGCGCCTGTCCGCGCTGATGCACCTCCCGGTGACGTACGTGTGGACGCACGACTCGATCGGCCTCGGCGAGGACGGTCCGACCCACCAGCCGGTCGAGCACATCGCCTCGCTGCGCGCCATCCCGGGCCTCAACGTCGTCCGTCCGGCCGACGCCAACGAGACGACCATCGCCTGGCGCGAGATCCTCAGGCGCGGCAGGAAGGACTTCGGCAGGAGCGCCCCGCACGGTCTGGCGCTGACCCGCCAGGGTGTGCCCACCTACCCGGCGAACGAGGACACGGCCAAGGGCGGCTACGTGCTCCTCGACGCCGAGGGCGGTGAGCCCCAGGTCGTTCTGATCGGTACGGGCTCCGAGGTCCAGCTGGCCGTCGAGGCCCGCGACGAGCTCCAGGCGGCCGGTGTGCCCACCCGTGTGGTGTCGGTGCCGTGTGTCGAGTGGTTCGAGGAGCAGGACCAGGCGTACAAGGACAGCGTGCTGCCGCCGTCCGTGAAGGCCCGGGTCGCCGTCGAGGCGGGCATCGGCCTGACCTGGCACCGGTACGTGGGCGACGCGGGCCGGATCGTCTCGCTGGAGCACTTCGGTGCCTCGGCCGACGCCAAGGTCCTCTTCCGTGAGTTCGGCTTCACGGCCGGGCGCGTTGCCGCCGCCGCCCGGGAATCTCTCGCCGCCGCCGCGCGCTGACGCGGACATACGACTACTAGGAGATGCAATTCTCATGACAGACGCACTCAAGCGCCTCTCCGACGAGGGTGTGGCGATCTGGCTCGACGACCTGTCCCGTACCCGGATCACCTCGGGCAACCTCGCTGAGCTGATCGACCAGAGCCACGTCGTGGGTGTCACGACCAACCCGTCGATCTTCCAGAAGGCGATCTCGCAGGGCCACGGTTACGACCAGCAGCTCACCGACCTCGCCACCCGCAAGGTCACGGTCGACGAGGCCATCCGCATGATCACGACGGCCGACGTCCGTGACGCCGCCGACATCCTGCGTCCGGTCTTCGACGCCACCGGCGGCCAGGACGGCCGGGTCTCGATCGAGGTCGACCCGCGCCTGGCCCACCACACGGCACCCACCGTCGCCGAGGCCAAGCAGCTGGCGTGGCTGGTGGACCGGCCGAACACGCTCATCAAGATCCCGGCGACGAAGGCCGGTCTGCCGGCGATCACCGAGGTCATCGGCAAGGGGATCAGCGTCAACGTCACGCTGATCTTCTCGCTGGAGCGCTACCGCGAGGTCATGGACGCCTACCTGGCGGGCCTGGAGAAGGCGAAGGCCGCCGGCCTGGACCTCTCCAAGATCCACTCCGTGGCGTCCTTCTTCGTGTCCCGCGTGGACACCGAGATCGACAAGCGCCTGGACGCGATCGGCGGCGACGCGGCGAAGGCCGCGAAGGGCAAGTCCGCCCTCGCCAACGCGCGCCTGGCCTACGAGGCGTACGAGGAGGTCTTCGCGGGTGACCGCTGGGCCGCCCTCGACAAGGTGCGGGCCAACAAGCAGCGTCCGCTGTGGGCCTCGACCGGTGTCAAGGACCCGGCCCTCAAGGACACCCTGTACGTCGACGAGCTCGTCGCGCCGAACACCGTCAACACGATGCCGGAGGCGACTCTGGACGCCGTGGCCGACCATGGTGAGATCACCGGCAACACCGTCGGCGGTTCCTACGACCGGGCCCGTGCCGACCTCGACGCCATCAAGGAGCTCGGGGTCGCCTACGACGACGTCGTCCAGCTCCTCGAGGACGAGGGCGTCGAGAAGTTCGAGGCGGCCTGGATCGACCTGCTCAACTCCACCGAGGCAGAGCTCAAGCGCCTCGCTCCTTCGGAGGGCTGACCACCTTGTCCGGTGTTCCCGGAGCCAACCCGCTCCGTGACGCCCAGGACCGACGGCTCCCGCGCATCGCGGGGCCGTCGGGCCTGGTCATCTTTGGCGTCACGGGCGATTTGTCCCGTAAAAAGCTGATGCCCGCCGTCTACGACCTGGCCAATCGCGGCCTGCTGCCACCGGGCTTCTCGCTCATCGGCTTCGCGCGCCGCGACTGGGAGGACGAGGACTTCGCCCAGGTCGTCCACGACGCCGTCAAGCAGCACTCGCGGACGCCGTTCCGTGAGGAGGTCTGGCAGCAGCTCATCCAGGGCATGCGTTTCGTCCAGGGCAACTTCGACGACGACGTGGCCTTCGAGACGCTGAAGTCCACGATCGAGGAGCTCGACAAGGCACAGGGCACGGGCGGCAACTTCGCCTTCTACCTGTCCGTGCCGCCCAAGTTCTTCCCCAAGGTCGTCCAGCAGCTCAAGAAGCACGGGCTGGCGGACCAGAAGGAGGGCTCCTGGCGGCGTGCCGTCATCGAGAAGCCGTTCGGCCACGACCTCACGAGCGCGCAGGAGCTCAACCAGCTCGTGCACGACGTGTTCCCGCCGAACGAGGTCTTCCGTATCGACCACTACCTCGGCAAGGAGACGGTCCAGAACATCCTGGCGCTGCGCTTCGCCAACACGATGTTCGAGCCGATCTGGAACAGGTCGTACGTCGACCACGTCCAGATCACGATGGCCGAGGACATCGGCATCGGCGGCCGGGCCGGCTACTACGACGGCATCGGCGCGGCCCGTGACGTCATCCAGAACCACCTGCTGCAGCTGCTCGCGCTGACCGCGATGGAGGAGCCCGGCTCCTTCCACCCGAAGGCCCTGGTCGCCGAGAAGCTCAAGGTGCTCACGGCGGTGGAGCTGCCGGAGGACCTGGGTAAGCACACCGTGCGAGGCCAGTACGCGCACGCGTGGCAGGGCGGCGAGGAAGCGCTCGGCTATCTGGAGGAGGACGGCATCGACCCCAAGTCGAAGACCGACACCTTCGCCGCGGTCAAGCTGACGATCAACAACCGCCGCTGGGCGGGCGTGCCGTTCTACCTCCGTACCGGGAAGCGGCTCGGCCGCCGGGTCACGGAGATCGCGGTCGTCTTCAAGCGCGCCCCGTACCTGCCCTTCGAGTCGGGTGCGACGGAGGAGCTGGGCAGCAACGCCCTGGTCATCCGGGTGCAGCCGGACGAGGGTGTCACGGTGCGGTTCGGCTCCAAGGTGCCCGGTACCTCCATGGAGGTCCGGGACGTCACGATGGACTTCGCGTACGGCGAGTCCTTCACGGAGTCCAGCCCGGAGGCGTACGAGCGGCTCATCCTGGATGTGCTGCTCGGCGACGCCAACCTCTTCCCGCGCCACCAGGAGGTCGAGCTCTCCTGGAACATCCTCGACCCGATCGAGGCCTACTGGGACAAGCACGGCAAGCCCGCCCAGTACGCGGCCGGCACCTGGGGTCCGGCCGAGGCCGACGAGATGCTCGCACGCGACGGACGGAGCTGGCGCCGGCCATGAAGATCGATCTCACGGAAACCACGTCCAGCAAGATCAACCAGGCCCTGGTGTCGGCCCGTCGTTCCATCGGCACCCCCGCCATCGGCATGGTGCTCACCCTCGTCGTCGTCACGGACGAGGAGAACGCCTACGACGCGCTCCGGGCGGCCGCGGACTCCTCGCGCGAGCACCCCTCGCGGATCATCGCGGTGATCAAGAGGATCAGCCGTTCGCCGCGCAGCCGGCGCGACGCGCGGCTCGACGCCGAGATCCGGGTCGGTTCCGACTCGGGCTCCGGCGAGACCGTCGTCCTGCGTCTGCACGGTGAGCTGGCCAACCACGCCCAGTCGGTCGTCCTGCCGCTGCTGCTGCCGGACGCCCCGGTCGTGGTGTGGTGGCCGGAGGACGCCCCGGCGGACCCGGCGAAGGACCCGCTGGGCGCGCTGGCCCAGCGCCGCATCACCGACACGTACTCGGCCGAGCACCCGCTCGACGAGCTCGCGGTGCGTGCGGCGACGTACAACCCGGGTGACACCGACCTGGCCTGGACCCGCATCACGCCGTGGCGCTCGATGCTGGCGGCGGCGCTCGACCAGCAGCCCGCGCAGGTGATCTCGGCGACGGTCGAGGGCGAGTCGGACAACCCGAGCTGCGAACTGCTGGCCATGTGGCTCGCGGACCGGCTCGGCGTCACGGTGGAGCGCACCCTGTCCGGCGGTCCGGGTCTGACGGCCGTGCGGCTGGAGACGAAGAACGGCGTCATCGTTCTGGACCGGGCCGACGGCTCGCTGGCCACGCTCTCCATGGTGGGCCAGCCGGACCGTGCGGTGGCTCTGAAGCGGCGGGAGACCGCCGAGCTCCTCGCGGAGGAGCTGCGGCGGCTGGATCCGGACAACATCTACGAGTCCACGGTGAAGTTCGGGGTCGAGCGTCTCGGCGGCCCCGCCGAGGCGTCGTCGGTGGGTGCCGGGCACAAGCCGTCCCCCCCGGCCGGTGCGGCCGCTCCGGCGGCGAAGAAGGCCGCCGCCAAGAAGGCGGCCTCGAAGTGAGTGCTCCGCAGCTCGTCGTGCACCGCGACAAGGAACTGATGGCCCAGGCCGCGGCGGCCCGGCTGATCACGAAGATCGTGGACGCCCAGGCCGCCCGCGGTTCCGCCTCGGTGGTCCTCACCGGCGGGCGCAACGGCAACGGCCTGCTGGCCGCGCTCGCCGGGTCGCCCGCGCGGGACGCGATCGACTGGTCGCGGCTCGACCTGTGGTGGGGCGACGAGCGGTTCCTGCCCGAGGGCGATCCGGAGCGCAACGTCACGCAGGCCCGAGAGGCCCTGCTGGACGCGGTGCCGCTGGACCCGTCCCGGGTGCACGCGATGCCCGCCTCGGACGGTCCCTCCGGCGGTGACGTGGATGCCGCCGCCGCGGGGTACGCCGCCGAGCTGGCGGCCGCGGCGGGCCCGGAGGACCACGGGTCCGTACCGACGTTCGACGTGCTGATGCTGGGCGTGGGCCCGGACACGCATGTGGCGTCGCTCTTCCCGGAGCTGCCGGCGGTACGGGAGACCGAGCGCACCGTGGTCGGTGTGCACGGGGCCCCCAAGCCGCCGCCCACCCGGGTCTCGCTCACGCTGCCGGCCATCCGCGCGGCGCGCGAGGTGTGGCTGCTGGCCGCGGGTGAGGACAAGGCCGAGGCGGCGGAGATCGCGCTGTCCGGTGCCGGGGAGGTCCAGGCCCCGGCCGCGGGCGCGTACGGTCGCAGCCGCACGTTGTGGCTGCTGGACGCGGCGGCGGCCTCGAAGCTGCCGCGGGCGCTGTACCCGCCCGCCTCGGCGTAGCGGCGGACGACGAGAGGCCGGCCCCGTTCCCTGGAGGAGCGGGGCCGGCCTCTCGCGTACGGGCGCACGCTGCCCGCCGAGACCGTGCGGCGGCTCGCCGTGGGCCGGAGGGGGTTCAGCGGGACGGCGTCTCGAACACCAGGAGCAGGACCACCATCGACGGCACCACCGAGGCGATCGAGCACCAGAGGCGCGGCGTCGTCCAGCGGCGCACCCGGGGCAGCGCCCACGCGGTGGTCAGGGCCACGACGGTGAGGGCCGTGCCGTACACGGCCAGGGCGTCGATCGCGGACAGGTTCCGTTCCAGCTTCTCCGAACAGGGGAGGGTGCCACAGCTGCCGCGGTTGATGTGGACGAGCGAGCCGAGGAGGAAGGCGACCGGGGCGAGGAGGACCAGGGTGAGTGTCGCGACGAGCGGTGCCACCCAGCCGCGTGGATCACGGTCACGAGAGTCCGGGAGGATGCCGGGGTGTGCCGCCGGGTCCGGTGGGGGGAAGCCGCCGGACCCGGTGGATCGGTGGGGTGCCGGCCGTCGGCCGAGAGGTTCTGGAGTCGCCATACGAGGATGTAACCCTCCGGGCGCCCCTCCGGGGAACCGAGCGGGGTACTCATCCCGGTGCGCGGGTGTACTCATCGCGGCCGTCCCGTGTGATCCCGTCTCCGCGGTGCCTCAGCCGGAGCCGGCTGCCGGCGCGGTACCGCAGTCGGGCCGGCGCGCGGTCGCGGGGTCGAGGGCGTTGTTCACCAGGCGCAGCACGACGGGGTCGTAGGGGCTGCCCATGTGCCCCGTCCGGTCCTGCGGGCACACGTCCTGGACCGTGATGTTGGTGACCTGGCCGGTGACGGGGCCCGGGTGGAGATACTGGCGCCCGTACGGGGTGACGATCCTGTCCCACCGCGTGACCAGCGTGGTGTACCGCACGCCCGGCATGGTGTCGCCGCCCGCGTCGAGCCTGCGGTTCACGGGCGAGCCGATCGTCTGGTCGGCCAGCGCCTGCCCGCCGAATTCGGCGGCCGGGGCGAGGATGCCCAGGTGCCGGGCGAGAGTGGCCAGTCCGGACACGGTGCTGCCGTGGTTGGCCGGGGCGATGCCGATCAGGTGGTGCACCTTGTTGCGGCCCGGATCGCCCGGGTCGGTGCCACCCTCGAACTTCAGGTAGTAGCGCGGCAGGATTCCGCCCCCCTGGGAGTGGCCCACCAGGTCGACCTGGCGGGCTCCCGTCCGGTCGAGGACCCGGTCGACGAAGCGGGCGACCTCCTCGGCGGATTCGGGGATCGCGGCCCTGCCCTTGACGACGTCGCCGCGCGGGGCACCGAAGTTGCCGGCGAAGACGCAGTACCCCTCCGCCCTGAGCAGGGGCGAGAGGGCGCTCCAGCCGCTGTAGGCGTTCGCGTACGTGCCGTGCACCAGGACGACCGGCCGGGGGTGCCGGGCGGCCGGTTCGCAGTCCCAGTCGTTGGCACCCTCGGGCGGGGCGTCGGGATGGTCGACGGATGCGAGGAACGCGCGCTTCCAACGCGGGTGTCCGGCGTCCGGATCGCCTCCGGAGCCGGCCGTGAGCGGCAGGCGGCCGTCCGGCGCGGACTCGGCGACGAGGAGGAACAGGAGGCCGAGGGCCGTCAGTGCGACCAGCCGGCGGAACACGCGGCGGTTTCGGTGCCTTCGGGCGGTGGGGTCTTCGGGCTCGGTGGTGCGGAGATACGGGACCTGCATGGAGATGCCTCCCGGGTGGGTTCTCACGGGTTGTTGTCAGGGACGCGAACTGATGGGTGTCACCGCCGACCTGGCGCGTGACCGTCGCGGCACGGACCGCCGCGCTTTCGGGTGACACCACGCCGCGAACCGTTCACGGAGAGTGATGTCTCCAGTACGGTGGCAGCGTCGTGTACGGGCCGGTGCGCCCGCTCCGTCTTCCGACGCAACACGTCACCTCGTGCCCGGCCGCAAGGAGATGGCATGCCCGCGAACTCTGTTGTCTTCGGTGCCGGTGGCTTCATCGGCCGCTCCCTGGTGGTGGAACTCCTGCGCCGCGGCCAAGGGGTCGTCGCCGCCGTGCACGGCGGCGGTGACCGGCTGACGGGGTGGCTCGCGGACCGGCGCGTGGACACCAGCCGGCTGACGGTCGTCCGCGCCGACATCACCCGGCCCGGTCTCGGCCTGCCGGAGCGGGGCATGGACGAGGTGCGAGACGTGTACAACACGGCGGCGCGGTTCGCCTTCGGCATGGGCCCGGCCGAAGCCAGGGCGGTCAACGTGGACGGTGCCGTTCATGTGATCGAGTGGGCCGCTGCCCGCCCGCACCTGCGCCGGGTGGTGCACATCAGCGGCTACCGCATGGCCGCGGCCGGTGCGGACTCGCCCGACTACCGGCGGGACGGTGCCTACGAGGCGTCCAAGCGTGAGGGTGACGCCGCCGCGCGCGCACGGGCCCGCGATCTGGGCGTGCCACTGACGGTCGCCAATCCCAGCACGGTGATCGGCCCGGGACAGTACGTCGGCCTGGCCGACCTGGTCGGTGAGCTCTGGCGGGGCCGCCTCGCCGCACTGCCCGGCGGCCCGGACATCTTCCTTCCGGTCGTCACGATCGATTACTTCGTCCAGTTCCTGGCCTCCCTTCCCGGGCATCAGGAGAGCGCGGACAGCACCTACTGGCTGCTGGACGACGCCACGCCCGAGCTGCCACAGCTCGTCGGTCTGCTCGCCGGGCACATGGGCGTGCGGGCTCCGCGCCGTTCCGTTCCCGTCGGCCTCCTGAAGCGGTTGCCCCGCGCCCTCACCAGGGCGAACCCCGAATCCCTGTCCTTCCTCTCCACCGACCGGTACGACACGTCGTCCGCCCGGAAGTTCGCCGAGTCCCGTGGGCTGGAGATGCCGCCGGTGCGCGACGCCCTGCTCAGGTGGACCGACGACCTGGTCGCCGCCCGCTTCGGCCGGGCCCCGGCACCCCGCGCTCCGTACGGCTTCCAGCAGGTGGGCGAGGACAGGACCTGGGTGACGGGCGACCGGGAGGAGCCGGGTTACGTGTTCCTGCACGGGCTTCCGGTCGACGCCGATTCCTGGTCGCACGTGGCCGGCCGGGTGGACGCCTCCGCCCTCGCGGCCGACCTGCCGGGTTTCGGGCGGTCCGCACCCGCCCGGCAGTCGCACGACGACTGGCTGGCGGCCCTGCTCGCACCGGTCCGGGGCCGACCGGTCCTGGTCGCGCATTCCTACTCCTGCGGACCGGCTCTGCGCCATGCGCTGCGGCATCCCGAGCGGGTCGGTGCACTGGTCCTCATCTCTCCGGCCTTCCTCCAGCCCGCGTCCTCGTGGCTGACGCGCTCCCCTCTCGCCGTACCGGTGCTGCGCCGGATGTCCGCCGAACGGCTGGCCGGATCGCTCGGGCTGCCGCACGACGGGTACCTCGACGGCCCGGTGGCGGACCTGCGGCGAGCGGGGGCCGCGATCCGGGTGGTCGCCGCCCTGCGCTCGGCGTACGGGCAGCGGGGTGCGCTCCGCAGTGCCCTGCGCCGTGTCACGGTGCCGGTGGAACTCGTCGTCGGCGCGCGGGATCCGCTGGAGGAGCCGAGCGGCCTGCCGGTCACCGAGATCGCGTCGGCCGGCCACTACCCGCAGCTCACGCATCCCGATGAGGTCGCCGGGCACCTCGTCCGGGTGAGGGAGCGGACAGCGGCCCGGTAGCCGCCGGCTGCTCCGAGCCGTCGCACCGGGGCCGACGCCTCGGCGGACCGGCTCGTGCGGCCGGTGTGTTCCGCCGGTGCTCAGTCACGGGTGAAGGCCAGCACCACGTTGTGCCCGCCGAAGCCGAAGGACGTCGAGAGCGCCGCGGTGGTGTCGATCTTGCGCGGTACGCCGGTCACCAGGTCGAGTTCGATGCCGTCCCCGACCTCCTCCAGGTTGCGCACCGGCGGGACCAGCGAATCCTTGAGCGCGAGCACGGTGAGAATCGCCTCCACGGCTCCCGAGGCGCCCAGCAGGTGGCCCGTGGCGGACTTCGGGGCCGTGACCACCGGATGGTCACCCACCGCCCTCGTCACGGCCCTGGACTCGGCGACATCGCCCTGGGGCGTGCCGGTCGCGTGCGCGTTGACGTGGCCGATGTCCTCGCCGGTCAGCCCCGCGTCGCGCAACGCCTCCCTGATCGCTCGCGCCTGGCCCGCGGCGTCGGGCAGCGTGATGTCGTGGGCATCGGACGTGACACCCGCTCCGGCCAGCGCCGCGTGCGCGCGCGCACCGCGTGCCCGGGCGAAATCGCCCCGTTCCAGCACGACCATGCCCGCGCCCTCGGACATCACGAAGCCGTCCCGCCGCCGGTCGAAGGGCCGGGACGCCAGGCCGGGTGCGTCGTTGCGCAGTGACAGGGCACGCATCTGCGCGAACGCGCCGAGCGAGAGCGGATGGATGCAGGCGTCCGTGCCCCCGGCCACCACCACGTCGGCACGGCCCGCCCGGATCAGCAGGGCGCCCACCGCGATCGCCTCGGCACCCGAGGCGCAGGCACTGGTCGGGGCATGGGTGCCGGCGCGGGCTCCGAGCAGCAGGCTGACCACGGCCGAAGCGCCGTTGGGCATCAGCCTCGGCACCGTGTAGGGGGACACGGCGCGCTGCCCGCGCTCCCCCATGCGGTCGTGCTGGTCCAGTATGGTCAGCGCGCCCCCGATCCCGGTGCCCACCACGACGGCCAGCCGTTCGGGTTCGACCTCCGGCGGCCCGGCGTCGGCCCAGGCCTCCCTGGCGGCGACGATCGCGGCGGCCTGGCTCCGGTCCAGCCGGCGCATCTGCACCCGGTCCACCTCGGCGTAAGGGTCCTGGAGCATGGCGCCCGCGATGTGGACCGGCAGGCGCGTGACCCAGGGGGCGGTGATCCGCGAGACGCCGGACCGGCCCGCCAGCAGCCCGTCCCAGGTGCCCGGTACGTCGGCGCCGAGCGGAGTGGTGGCCCCCATGCCGGTCACCAGTACGTCGTCCCTCGGCCGGCCGGGGGACGGCACGGTTTCACCGACCGTACGCCGCACGACCGACCTCCTTGCCGGAGCCGTCGGCCGACCACACGCACGCGCTCAGCCCCGCGACGGTGAGTCTCGCCACCGCGAGCATCAGGTCCCGGGTGCCCGCCACCTGGGCGGGGTTGTCGTGGACGCCCGGGCCGCCACCCGGCGCCGGCTCCTCCCCGCCGTGAAATGCATTCGTTTCCACAGTCACACACATACCAGCTCCCCATTCCTTTGCATCGGGTGTGGCTTGAAAATGCCGTAGACCCCGGATGGGTGCACGGAATGCCACAGAGACACAGGCGAGTAACCGGCTGCGGATTCTTCTTGCCGCAACCGCAACTCAATCTATGCGTCACCACCTCCCGTCCGCCTCGGCTATTCTGTCGAATTATCGACTCCCCCTTTTAGCGGGCTCTCCCCCATAAAGGGGGGCGCAAGGGGGCGCAGATGGCGGCGGAAGGTGGCGCTTCATTCCCTCTGCGCGTAAATATGCCCAGCTCAGCACCATGATCAAATTCTTTCTGATTTGTCGTACAATGCCTTCGATTATTGCTTATTGCCATAACACTCAGGAATGCTGCATAGTGAAGAAAGAGGCTGCAGAGAACAGATTCCAGCGCCGAACCCGGACTCCGGTGCACTTCGAAAACAAATCAGTGCACAGCACGGGTCAGGTCGGCTCACGGAGCACTTTCCCGTTCTCTGCAAATCCGGAAAGGGAGATTCGTGCCGCACACCATAAGGCCTCATCCTTCCTCGGCCCAGGACGAGGAACAGGTTCACGTAGTCCGCTGGCCCCTCGAGGCGTCGAAGCTGGAACGCTTCCGGCACAAGGGCGTCCTCCGTCTCCTCGTGATCGAGAACGGGGCGACGCCGCCTGTGTCGACGGACGTGCGGGAGGACTGGGTCCGGTCGCCGATCACCCGGGAGGACTTCGCCGCACGCGTCTCGGCCCTGCGCGCCAGGACCTCGTCGCACGACGTGCCGGCGCTGGACCACGACGGACTGCTCAGGTACGGCAGCCGGGTCGTGCCGGTGTCCCCGACGGAGATGTATCTGTTGCGGCCCCTCGTGCAGCGCTTCGGAAGCCTGGTGGGCCGCGAAGAGCTGCTCACCCTGCTGAGCACACGGAACAGCACGGCGAGCCGGAACGCCCTCGATCTGCACGTGATGAGGATCCGGCGCCGTGTCCTGCCGCTGGGCCTGCGGGTCCGCACCGCCAGTCGGCGCGGATATCTCCTGGAGGGGCTGGGCTGACCACGGAGCCCCTGCCGGACGTCGGTCCGGCAGGGGCTCCGTGGTCGTGAGGGGAACGGCCGTGTCAGCCCGTCCCGGATGGCGGCGGGCCCGGGCAGGCGCAGAGGGCGGGCACCAGCCCCGTCCGGTGTGCGTAGATCACCGCGTGCACCCGGTTGCGCAGGTTCAGCTTGTCCAGCAGGTTCTGCACATGGGACTTGACGGTGCTCTCGCTCACCACGAGTTCGGCGGACATCTCGGCGTTGCTGAGCCCGCGGGCGAGGAGCCGCAGCACCTCGTGCTCCCGACGCGTCAGCGGTCCGGCGCGTTCGCGGTGCGCGTCCGCCCCCGGGCGGGGGGCTGTCGCGGGCCACGGCTCGCCTCCTCCCGCGCAGTGCCGGAGGCCGGCTGCCGCGTAGACGGCGTATCCGGCCGAGACCATGTGGACGGCGGACACCAGCTGTTCCGGGGTGGCACTGCTCAGGACCACCCCCTTGGCACCGGCCCGGAGGGCTTCCCGTGCGGTGCCGTCGGTGGCCTGGGCGGTCAGGAGGACCGCCGGCATGGCGTCCCCGCACCGTGCGGACAGCGCGGCGACCATGCGTACGACGTCGAGGCCGGGCGACTGCGCGTCGGCGAGTACCACTCCGGGACCGAGGCGGAGCACCTCGCGCTCGGCGTCCGCGGCGTCGGCGGCCTCCCCGACCACCTCGATGGCCCGGTCCTGATCGAGAATGGCCCGGATGCCGGTCCGGGTGATGGCGCGGTCGTCGACGAGCAGGACGCGGACGGATGCGGTGATCGGTCTCTCCTTTCCCGCGGAGCGTGGGAACACGCTGTGATGGTTTTGGGCAGATATCGGCCCGGGTGCGGGCCCGGGTCAGGCGCGGTTGACGAGCCGGGCCAGGCAGCGGGGATGCGGGCCGGGGGTCAGGCCTGGGCGCTCCCGGCGCCGGAGATCCTCAGGCCCGCGTCCTTTCCGGCGGTCCGGCCCGCCTTCGGGCGCCTCGGTGTCATGAGGACCGCGAGGGCGCCGACGGCGATGAGACACGCACCGGTCCACAGCGAGGGGATCATGCCGTCGGTGAACCCGTCCGGTGTGGCGAGGTCGCCGTGGGCGGTGAACACGGAGGCCAGCACGGCGACTCCGAGGACACCGCCCAGTTCCCGCAGCGAGTTGACCGCGCCCGAGGCCATCCCGCGGTCCTTGGCGTCGACCGAGCTCATCACCAGGTTGGCGGTCGGGGAGAAGTAGAAGGTCATGCCGAGCCCGCACAGGACCAGGGCCGGGACGAGGGACACGTAGTCCACGTCAGGTGAGACGCGGGCGGCGATCCAGCCCAGTCCGCAGGCCTGGAAGGTGAGACCGATGGCCACGATGGACCGGCTGCCGATCCGGTCGGAGAGGAATCCGACCAGCGGCGCGACGAAGATCGGCACCGCCGTCCAGGGCAGGATGCGCAGACCGGCCTCCATCGGGGAGTAGCCGCGCGGGCCTTGGAAGAACTGGGTGAGGAGGAAGACCGAGCCGAACATGCCCGCGAACATGAGCAGCCCCGCGGCGTTCATCCCGCTGAAGGTCCGGTGGCGGAACAGCCTCATCGGGAACATGGGCATGTCGGTGCGCAGCTCCCAGGCGACGAACGCCGCCACCACCAGGGAACCGCCGGCCAGCGCGGTCAGGACGGGGAGGCTGGTCCAGCCGTCCGTGGGGCCCTGGATGAGGCCGAACACGATGCCGAACAGGCCGACGCCGGCCAGGACGGTCCCGACCAGGTCCATCCGGGAGTTGGGGCCGCGGCTCTCGGCGAGCTTCCACCGGCCGAGCGGCAGCAGGAGCAGTCCGATCGGCACATTGATCCAGAAGATCCACTGCCAGGTCAGGTGCTCCACCATCACCCCGCCGACGAGCGGCCCCATCGCGATGGCCAGGCCCTCGACCGCGCTCAGCGCCCCGAGGACGGCACCGCGACGGGCCGCCGGTGCGACCGCCGTGAGCAGGGTCAGGTTGAGGGGCATCAGCGCCGCGGCGCCGAGCCCCTGCACGGCACGGGCCGCGATGAGCGCGCCGATGTCGGGGGCGAGCGCCGCGGCCGCCGACGCGGCGGTGAAGATGCCCAGGCCCACCACGAACATCCGACGCCGCCCGAACCGGTCGCCCAGGGCTGCGCCGGGGAGCATCAGGACGGCGTAGGTGAGGGTGTAGGCGTTGACGGTCCACTCGAGTTGCTGGATGTCGCCGCCGAGACTCTCACGGATCGAGGGCAGAGCGGTGATGACGACCAGGTTGTCGAGGGACACCATGGCCACGCCGAGGCCGCAGCACAGGAACGTCCACAGGAGGTTCCGCTTGGAGACATGCATGATTGCCTTTTTCTGGAGGGTGGGCTGCGGGCCGGGTACCGGCGGTGGTCCCGTGGGGCCACCGCCGGCAACGCGTACGCGGTCGCGTTCAGCGCGCGCCCGGCCGGCGCATGAGGCGGATCAGCGGCGGTACCAGGGCCGCCAGTTCGAACGGCCACCGCAGCCGGGTCAACCAGCGCTCGCCGAGCGGCCGGGCCAGCTGGTGCACGTCCAGGCCGATTTCCTGGCGCACCCGTTTCCCGGCGAGGACGCGCACGGCCATGTGGGAGCTCAGCACCCCGAACGCCGTCGCGGTGTAGGCGACCTGGGGGAAGCTGTAGTCCGTACGCAGGTGGTTCGCCCGGATCTCCGCCAGCATCTCGGCCGGGACCCGGCGCAGCGGGACCGCGCGGCGCAGGAGTTCCCAGGTGTCCACGCGCTCGATGTCGGCCAGGGTGATGGCACCGGCGAAGGGCTCCCGGACTCGCCGGTAGTCGTAGCAGCGCACGTACTGGGTTCCGGCCATGTCCCAGCCGGTGATCAGCGGGAGTCTCCGCTGGACCGCCACGCGGTGCAGCAGGTGTTTCGCGCGCCATCCGTCGGCGGTGGTGACGTCCACCCCGTCGATGATGATCTGGCTGGGCGCGGTGAGCCGGTGCACCGTCGACGCGGTCACCCCCTCGGTGAACACCGTCACCCGGGCGTGCGGGTTGATCGACATGATGCGTTCCGCCGCGCCGGCGGCCTTGTTCTGCTCGATGTCGGCGGCGACGGCGCTCTGCCGGTTGAGGTTGTTCAGCTCGAAGGTTCCGGGGTCCGCCACCAGGAATCGCTGTGCGCCGAGCCGGGTCAGCGGCTCCACGGCCGCACCGCCGATCGATCCGCAACCCGCCACCAGGATCGTGGCGTTGCGCAGCGCCAGTTGCTCGTCGGCCGAGACGACACCCGCGTTACGGGTGACCAGCTCCTCGTAGAAGGCGCTGTGCGGCCCCGACTCGGGAGTGCCGGTCCGCGGCGGGTCCGTGCTCTGCGGGGTCATGCGGCACCTCCGCGCTGACGGGGAATCATGGAGCCGTCCGCCGCCTGTCTGCGTCCGGCGAGCCGGGCGACCATCTCGTGGTACGAGGTGAGGTCGCTGCTGCCGTCCATGTAGGAGCGGACGACGTCGCGGTACCAGGGCAGGTCCTGGGGCACCGGGGCGACGAAGGGCTTGGCGATGACGTCCTGGTGGTAGATGGGCGCCAGTGGGTCGGAGGGGGGCAGGCTCGGGGAGGTGTCCTCGACGATCCGGAGGTCGAAGCCGGCCAGACGCAGGTGGCGCAGGGCGACGTGTTCCTTGGCGTCTCCGAGCACGAGGCGGATCCCGTCGTCGAGCTGGATCATCGCCTCTCCGATGCCGAGCATGAGGTGCCACGGCACGCGGTCGTGCTGGATGCCGAGCGGCATGGACTGGTCACGCAGGAAGCGTTTGAGCTCGTAGACCTGGTGGGTTCCCAGGCCCGGGTGCGCGTACTGTCCCAGCAGGTCGACGCCGTGGGCGGCCTCGGTGGGGAACCGGGTCCGGCGGGGGGAGTCGAGGGGCAGGCTCGCGGGGTCCTCCGAGCAGCTCAGCCCGACGTAGCCGCGGATCCTTCCGGTGCGCGAGCAGAGGGTCACCGTGTGGATGCTCTCCATCCGGCCCGGGCGGGGCAGCGGTTCGTGGTACGCCGCCGTCCGGTAGACGAGGTCGGCCGAGATCCAGCTCAGCCGCAGGTACTGGGCCAGCCGGAAGCCGAGGATGCCTCTGAGGTACCGGGCGGGGAACTGGCTGTCCCGGGCGGTGAGGGTGATCAGCCCGCTGTGCACGTCCTCCGCGTGGTACAGCGGGGTGCCGGCGATCTCCGCCGGGAGTTGCCGGTAGCTGAGCCGCTCGTGCAGCTCGATGATGTCGGCGACGTAGCGCAGGGCGCGGGAGCCCGCGGGGTCCGCGGAGGTCGGGATGGTGGTGCGGGCGGGCCCGTCACCGCCCGCGAAGGGGGAGGCGGTGTTCATTCGGCGTCGTCCTCGGCGTAGAGGCTCTCGGTGATGGTGAGCGCCAGCACCTCGGGGGTGCCCTCGTAGACGCGGGTCCCGTAGGCGTCGCGGAGCATCTTCTCCACTCCGTACGAGCGCAGGTACCCCCGCGCGCCGACGAGGGAGAGCGCCGCGTCGGCCACGTCGATGGCGGCCCGGTCGGCGAAGAGTTTGGCGACGGCCGGTTCGTAGGCGGGCGGTGGCAGCTGGGTGTCCACGGTGTTCGCCGCGTGCAGGTACAGCAGGCGGGCCGCGTCCACCTGGGCGCTCATGCCGGCCAGCTTCGCGGCGGTGAACTGGTGCCGGTGCAGCAGCTCACCGCCCTGGACGCGTTCACCCGCCCAGGTGACGGCCTGCTCCAGGGCGCCGCGGGCCACTCCGGTGGAGATGCCGGCGACCGCGGCGCGGGCCATGTTGCTCTGGGCCATGTTGATGGGCATGCCCTCGCCCTCGCCGCCGATCATGTTCTCGGCGGGCACCCGGACCTCGTGGAACTCCAGCTCGCTTCCCAGGCAGGCCCGGTAGCCCATCTTGTCGGCCACCGGGCCGCGCACCACGCCTGGGAGGTCGAGGGGCACGATGAAGGAGGTGAGTCCGGTGGCTCCGGGGCTGCCCTCCATGTTCGCGAACACGGAGGCGAAGGCGGCGAAACGGGCGTTGGTGATGAACCGCTTCCTGCCGGTGAGGACGTACTCGTCGCCGTCCCTTCGTGCGGTCATGACGTTGCGTGCGTGCCGCGCGTTGGCCGGGATGATCAGATCGCACCCGGCGTCCTCCTCCGTCACCGCGTTGCACGCGAGCACCGGTTCGTCACCGGAGAAGAGCGGGAGGTAGCGCGCCTGGAGACGGGGGTCGCCGGAGAGCAGCAGCGGAGCCTGGCCGAGCATGGTGGCACCGAAGACCAGCGCGGTGCCGGGGCACACCGAGGCCACTTCCTCCAGGGCGGTGGCGACGCCCAGCATGCCGAGCCCGAGACCGCCGTAGTCGGTGGGGACGGCGGCCCGGGTCAGACCGATCTCGTGGCCGCGGCGCACCACGTCCCAGTCGAATTCCTCCGCCGGGGCCTGGTCGAGTTGCCGGACCAGGGGCTTCACGGTCTCCTGCGCGAACCGCCGTGCGTCGTCCTTGAGTTGTTGCACCTGTGGGGGCAGCACGTCGAAGTTGAGCTCGGGGAAGAGCTCTGCCGGTACGTCAGTGGTCATGACTGTCGTCGCTCCTTGGGACAGGTGTCGTCGGGGATGTACGCGGGGAGTCAGGCACCGATGCCCGACTCCGCGGCGATCGTCGGGTAGTTGTCGAAGGCGGGCCGGAGCATCGGCACGAGATCCAGCACCTTGGCGACGCGGCCGCGGATCCGGACCTTTCCGGTGGCGATGGCGGCGGGCACCAGCAGCCGGCCCGACCACAGCGCGTGCGCGGTGTCGCAGGACATCTTCAGAGTGATCGCGGCCTTGAAGGGCACCTCGTCCCCGAGGACGACGCCCTCGGACGAGACGAAGATCCGGCAGTCGGGCCTGCTGTGCACCAGCTGCACCGACAGGGCTTCCCTGCGCGCCTTCTCCACGAACTGCTCATCCTCCAGCAGCACACCGAACAGCCGGCCGAACACGTCGGAGGCCATTTCGCTGGACGAAAATACGGTCATGCTTCCCCTTCACGATTTCGGCGACCTGACACCCGATCCCACAATGAATGGACATATTGCCTGGATTCTTCGTCTGCTCATCGGGTGTCGATGTCCGCACGCTACGACACCTTTCCGGGAGCTTCGCCCCCGCCGACAGGTAGCCGAAAAAAGACTGAAAGAAATGAGTAAGCAGTTGCCATATAACGCTCTGACCAGCAACTATCCTCTGCGCTCGACCCTCCCCTCCACATACGGAACGAGCTGCCGATGCGTGACAACCCTCCCCATGAATGCGACTCGAACAAAAAGCGATGGCCATGGATTCCGCCACGAAAGGGTGATGAGGGGAATTACCTCTTGCAATGGGACGGCTCCGTGCCGCGTCATTGGAATGTCGCCACGGCGGCATACGGAGCGAGTGAATCGAAAGGAGGTGACGAACAATGCGCAGGATCGATATGAAGCACCGGACCGCAGTCCGGGCCGACCGCCCCAAGGCCGGTGAGGGTTCCACCTGGAACTGGACGTGGGCCTACCGCCAGGCCTGACCGCCCGCGTGGGGCCGGCCGCTGCCGGTCCGGCCCCACGTGTACGTCCCGCCCCACGTGTACGTCCCGCCCCTTCCCCCCCGCTTCCGTACGCCGAGGAGTCACCGTGCGTCTGCGTCGTTCCCGTTGCCTGACCTGCTACTGGCACGACAGCGCCTTCGTCGTCCACCCCCATCCGCACGGGACGCCCACGGAGCTGCATCCCGCCGCCGCGGAGATCCTGGCGGCCTTCGAGGACTGGACCGCTCCCGGCGAGGTGGCCGAACGCCTCGGCCACCTGACCCCGGACACCGTCGAGGAGGCCGTCGACGCGCTGGTGCGGAGCGGAGCCCTGCTGGCCCACGGCAGTGCGGCCGCCCGGCGCGACGAGCGGATCGCCGGGCAGTGGGGCGCGTGGATGCCCGAGGCGTCCTTCTTCCACTACGCGACCCAGGACGTGTACGACCCCCGGCCGGGCGGCGAGGCGGACCCGAGCGGCGCGGAGCCCGTACCGGAACCGGCGCCGCCGCTGTTCACCGGGCATCCCCGGGCCCCCCGGATCCTGTTGCCCCGCAGGCCCGCCGGGCTCTCTGCGCCGTTCGGGGAGGTGCTGTACGACCGCCGTACCCACCGGGACTTCACCGGTGCGCCGGTGTCGTCGGAAACCCTGGCCGCCTTGCTGGCCGTCGTCTTCGGGCCCGTCGACTTCATCGACTGCGGGCGGGGCGCGCTGTACCGGCGCACCAGTGCGCAGGGCGGCTCCCGGCAGGAGATCGACGCCTATGTCGGCGTCCTGGACGTCGGCGGCCTTTCCCCCGGCTGGTACCACTACAACGGTTTGCAGCACGCGCTCGAACTGCTCTCCGAGGGCTTCACGCCCGAGGAGTCCGCCCATCTCTGCGCCGACCAGTCATGGGCCGCGCGGCCCGCGTTCCTCGTCGTCCTCGCCGCGCGGCTGGAGCGGATGAGCGTGAAGTACCCGACGCCCCGCGCCTATCGCGTCTGTCTCCTGGACGCGGGGCACCTGGGCCAGACCTTCGCCCTGACCGCGACGGCCCTCGGGCTCGGCCCTGCCCAGACGGGTGCCTTCAGGGACTCCGCGATCACCGGCCGTTGCGGCCTGGACAACACCGGCCACACCCCTCTGTACGTCCTGGCCGCCGGCGACCCCGCTCCGGCACCACGGGACGCTCCCCCGCCGGCCGGCCTTCCCGCGTTCGCCTCCACCACGCTGCTCGACCCGTGACCCGGACGGGCAGCCCGCGCCCACGCCCGTCGGCTCAGTCACGCCGACGGGCGCCCGCGCACCCCTCCGTCGCGTCAGTCACGCTCCAGGAACGGCTCCAGCAGGCCGGGGACGGCCTCCGCGGCGAAGGTGAGGCCTTCGGAGGCGTCGGTGTCGTACGCCGTGTACGCGCCCCCTCCGGCGGCCGTCGTGGCCGTGACGCTCAGCAGCCCGGCCCGGCGCTGGAAGCGGGACTGCCTCACCGTCCAGCCGATCACCCCGGTCCGCCGCAGAGCCGCCGTGGAGCGCCGCAGGCTGCCGGAGCGGGTGACGAGGTAGTCGCCGGCGACCGTGTGCCCCAGCGCCCGGTACGCGTCGAGGGCCAGCAGCACGGCGAGCGGCAGGAACACCACGGCGCAGCCGAGCGCGATCCACACCAGCACCGGTGTCAGCAGGGCGCCCAGGAGCGCCAGGACCAGCACGGGGAGCAGGACCGCCGCCAGGGCGCGGCGCAGCCGTCTGCCGCGGGCGGACGGGGGGTGCGCGGTGAGCTGGGCGTCGGTGGGCGCGACCGGTTCGCGCAGCACGTCGGCGGCGATCGAGTCGGCCAGCGGGCGGGGCACGGCCGGGAGCAGCGTGTCGTGGTCGGCGCCCCGCGCCTGTTCGTCCTTGGCCAGGCCCGTGGTGATCGCGTCCACCCGGGCGGCGCCGAACAGCCGTACCCCGAGGGGCTCCACGAGGTCCACCCCGCGCAGCCGCCGTTCCTCGACGGACAGGGAGCGGGAGGTCAGCAGTCCGCGCCGGACGCGCAGGGTGCCGCCCCGTTCGCGCTCCAGGCGGTAGTTCCACCACATCTCCACCCAGAGGCCGAGCGCCCCGACGGTCCCGGCGGCCAGGGCCACGACGACGAGGGCCGTGACCGTCCAGAGCGGCGGGGTGTCCCGGAAGCGGTCGGCGACCCAGTCGATCACCTCGCCCTGCGCGCCGACCCATTCACTGATCTGCAGGACACCGCCGGCTGCCGCGCCGCCGAGCATGGGCGCGACGAAGGAGACGGGCGCGTAGCGTATCCAGCGCAGGTCGAGGACGGCCAGCTCGCCCTCGCGGTGGGCCCCGGGGGTCTCGGCGGTGACCCGGTCGAGGAGTTCACGGCGCAGCCGCTCCCCCTCGGCACGGGTGACGGGGTCGAGCTCCAGGGTGGATTCGCCGCCGGTGTGCTCGCCGGTGCCGATGCGGACCGTGACCAGTCCGAGTATCCGCAGCAGCGGGTGTGCGGTGAGGTCGACGCTGCGGATTCGTTCGCGGGCCAGTGAGCGCCGTCTGACCAGCAGGAGCCCGGTGCGCAGGTCGACGCGTTCGGTGCCGACGCGGTAGCGGGTGCGCCGCCAGCGCACGTGGTCGCCGGCGGCGGCGCAGCCGATCAGGAGGACGGCCCCGGCCAGCGCCCAGCCGATGGCTCGCGGGTAGCCGAGGCGGCCGGACAGCGCGACCACGACCGGTACGGCGGCGCCCGCGGCGACCCCCGCCGTGACGAGCGCGGTGACCAGGACCGTGCGCGGGTGGATCCGCAGCCAGCCGGGGCCCTCGCCCGCCGCGGTGCTCATGTGGCGTCCCCGGGGGTGGCCTGGGTGATCCTGGTCAGCCGTTCGACCAGTTCGGCCGCCATCTCGTGCGCGAGCCCCTCGATCCGCACGGCGCCCTTGGCGGACGCGGTGGTGACGGTGACCGTGGCGAGCCCGAAGAGCTGCTCCAGCGGGCCGCGCACGGTGTCCACGGTCTGGATCCGGGACATCGGCGCGATCCGCCACTCCTGGAGGAAGAACCCGGTCCGTACGTAGACCGCTTCGTCGGTGACCTCCCAGCGGTGGGTGCGGAACCACCAGCGGGGGAGGAGGACGGCGCACAGCAGGCCCACGGCCGCCAGGGCGGCGGCGGGCACCAGCAGCCAGGTCCGGGCGGGAGCGATGAACGCCCCCGACAGGCCCAGCACGGCAACCGGCGCCGCCGTCAGCAGCAGCCACTGGGTCCGCCACCAGCCGGCGGCCCGCGGATCCAGCCTGTTGCGCGGCGGGCGCAGCCGTACCGTCCCCTCCCCCCTCGTCATCGGCTCAGCGCCCGCGCAGCGTGCGGTAGGTCGCGACGAGCGCGGCGGTGGAGCTGTCCAGCCGCTCGGCGCCGGTGCCTTCGGTCAGGACCGGCTCGATCTCCCTGGCGAGGACCTTGCCGAGCTCGACGCCCCACTGGTCGAAGGAGTCGATGTTCCAGACGGCACCCTGGACGAAGACCTTGTGCTCGTACAGCGCGATCAGCTGGCCGAGCACCGACGGGGTGAGCCGGTCGGCGAGGATCGTGGTCGTCGGGTGGTTGCCGCGGAACGTCCTGTGCGGCACGAGCTCCTCGGCGACGCCCTCCGCGCGGACCTCGTCGGGCGTCTTGCCGAAGGCGAGGGCCTGGGTCTGGGCGAAGAAGTTGGCCATCAGCAGGTCGTGCTGGGCGATCAGCCCGGGCAGCAGGTCGTGGACCGGTGCGGCGAAGCCGATGAAGTCCGCCGGGATGACCTTGGTGCCCTGGTGGATGAGCTGGTAGTAGGCGTGCTGCCCGTTGGTGCCGGGGGTGCCCCAGACGACCGGGCCGGTCTGCCACTCGACCGGATCGCCGTCCCGGTCCACGGACTTGCCGTTGGACTCCATGTCCAGCTGCTGGAGGTACGCCGTGAACTTGGACAGGTAGTGGCTGTAGGGCAGCACCGCGTGGGACTGGGCGTCGAAGAACGCGCCGTACCAGACGCCCAGCAGGCCCAGCAGCAGCGGGGCGTTCTCCTCCGCGGGAGCGGTGCGGAAGTGCTCGTCGACGAGGTGGAAGCCGTCGAGCATCTCGCGGAAGCGGTCCGGGCCGACGGCGATCATCAGCGAGAGGCCGATCGCCGAGTCGAAGGAGTACCGGCCGCCGACCCAGTCCCAGAACTCGAACATGTTGGCGGTGTCGATGCCGAAGTCGGTGACCTTCTCCGCGTTGGTCGACAGTGCCACGAAGTGCTTGGCCACGGCCTCCTGACCGGCCTTCAGCTCGGTGAGCAGCCAGTCACGGGCGGAGGTGGCGTTGGTGATGGTCTCGATCGTGGTGAAGGTCTTGGACGCGACGATGAACAGCGTCTCGGCCGGGTCCAGTCCCTGGACGGCCTCGTGGAGGTCCGCGCCGTCGACGTTCGAGACGAAGCGGACGGTGAGCGAGCGGTCCGTGAAGGAGCGCAGCACCTCGTACGCCATGGCGGGTCCGAGGTCGGAGCCGCCGATGCCGATGTTCACGATGTTCTTGATGGGCCGGCCGGTGTGACCGGTCCACTCCCCGGCCCTGATCCGGTCGGAGAAGGCGGCCATCCGGTCCAGGACGGCGTGCACGGCGGGCACCACGTTCTCGCCGTCGACCTCGATCACCGCGTCGCGCGGGGCGCGGAGCGCGGTGTGCAGGACGGCGCGGTCCTCGGTGGTGTTGATCTTGTCGCCGCGGAACATCGCGTCCCGCAGTCCGGCGACGTCCGTGGCGGCGGCGAGCTCGCGCAGCAGACGGAGCGTCTCGTCGGTGACCAGGTTCTTGGAGTAGTCGATGTGGAGGTCGCCGACCCGGAGGGTGTACGCGGTCCCGCGGTCCGGCGCGTCCGCGAACAGCCCGCGCAGATGGGTGGCGCCGAGCTCCTCACGGTGCTTGCCGAGAGCCGTCCACTCGGGCGTCTGGTTGAGCTTGGTGCGGCTTTGTGCGTTCATCCGGGAAATCGCCCACTTCTTCTCGTACCTGCAACATGCCCCGCTGCCCCTCCAACCTAATTGATCTGGAGGGTGCGACGGGCGAGGGCGGGCGGGGAGGGCGGCATACGGACTCCGGCCGGGCACCCGAGGGGTGACCGGCCGGTGAACAGCATCCAGGAAAGGGGCAGGACGTCAGATCTCGCCGCGGAGCTTCGCGAGTGCCTCCGCGAGGATCGCCTCGCCGTCGGCGTCGCTGCGCCGCTCGCGCACGTACGCCAGGTGCGTCTTGTACGGCTCGGTGCGGGGCGGGGCGGGCGGGTTGTCCCGGTCCTGTCCGGCCGGGAAACCACAGCGCGGACAGTCCCAGGTCTCCGGAACCTGCGCGTCATGGGCGAAGCTGGGCTGTGTATCGTGCCCGTTCGAGCACCAGAAGGAGATGCGAAGACGCGGCGCGGACTCGCCGCGCTCGGCCTCCCCCATCGGGCCCGCTCCGACCCGGCTTCCCCGGATCGCGTTGCCACTTGCCACGGTCGTAACTCCCTGCGTGATGGTGCTCGAAGATGCCCCAGTCTACGTAAGGCCCAACGCGCGTCCAGTGGAAGGAGTTACACCCTCACCGGGAATCGCTGACGACGGGTCAGTTGTCCAGCTTGATGAGCAGCCCGAGGACGACGATGCACGCGAACCAGACCAGACCGACCACGACGGTAATGCGGTCGAGGTTGCGCTCGGCGACCGAGGAACCGCCCACGGAGGACTGCATTCCGCCACCGAACATGTCGGAGAGGCCGCCGCCCTTTCCCTTGTGCATCAGCACCAGCAGCATCAGCAGCAGGCTGAAGACGATCAGGGCGATCTCGAACGCCAAAATCACGGCTGGTCCCTACTTTCCGGAATTCTCTGAGGACTGCATGTACGAACAGCGGGGGCCGTGGGGTGGTACCCCCTTCGGCCCCCGCTAGGGTACGACGGATCCGCGCTACCGCATACTCACTGGTCGCGGAAGCGGACGATCTTGACGAACTCGTCGGGGTCCAGCGCGGCACCGCCGATCAGGGCACCGTCCACATCGGGCTGCGCCATGATGGCCGCGACGTTGCCGGACTTCACCGAGCCGCCGTACTGGATGCGGACGGCGTCGGCCAGCTCCTGGGAGTACAGCTCGGCCAGCCGGCGGCGGATCGCGCCGCAGACCTCCTGGGCGTCCTCGGGGGTGGCGACCTCGCCGGTCCCGATGGCCCAGACCGGCTCGTACGCGATCACGATGGACTCGGCCTGCTCGGCCGTGATGTCCTTCAGGGCGCCGTCGAGCTGCGCGAGCGTGTAGGAGACCTGGTCACCGGCCTTGCGGATGTCCAGGCCCTCGCCGACGCAGAGGATCGGGGTCAGGCCGTGCTTGTACGCGGCCTTCACCTTGGCGTTGCAGATCTCGTCGTTCTCGCCGTGGTACTGGCGGCGCTCACTGTGGCCGACGGCCACGTAGGTGCACTTCAGCTTGGCGAGCATGGGGCCGGAGATCTCACCGGTGTACGCGCCGGAGTCGTGCGCCGAGATGTCCTGGGCGCCGTACTTGATCTTCAGCTTGTCGCCGTCGATCAGGGTCTGCACGGAGCGCAGGTCGGTGAAGGGCGGCAGGACGGCGACCTCTACGGCGTCGTAGTCCTTGTCGGCCAGCGCGAAGGCGAGCTTCTGGGTGTGGGCGATGGCCTCGAGGTGGTTGAGGTTCATCTTCCAGTTGCCCGCCATCAGCGGGGTACGGGTGCTCATCAAGGGTCAGTCCTCCAGTGCGGCGAGGCCGGGAAGCGTCTTGCCCTCGAGGTATTCG
Source organism: Streptomyces sp. NPDC058637 (assembly GCF_042717325.1). Classification (NCBI taxonomy): domain Bacteria; kingdom Bacillati; phylum Actinomycetota; class Actinomycetes; order Kitasatosporales; family Streptomycetaceae; genus Streptomyces; species Streptomyces sp. NPDC058637. The sequence continues at coordinate 111,021 of NZ_JBHXRD010000022.1, forward strand.
AGGCTGGCGCCGCCACCGGTCGAGATATGGCCGAATGCGTTCTCGTCGAAGCCCAGGATGCGGACGGCGGCTGCGGAGTCCCCGCCGCCGACGACGCTGAAGGCCGGGGAGTCGACGAGGGCCTGGGCGACCGCCTTGGTGCCCTCGGCGTAGTCGGGGTGCTCGAAGACTCCCATGGGGCCGTTCCAGAAGACGGTGGCCGCGTCGGCGAGCTTCGAGGCGTAGAGCTTGTTGGTCTCCGGGCCGTTGTCCAGGCCCATCACGCCGGCCGGAATGGCGTCGGCGGCGACGGTGCCGGGGTTGCCCGGCGTCTTGGCCTTCAGGTCCGGGAAACCGTCCGAGACGACGACGTCGACGGGGAGCACGAACTCCACGCCCTTCTCCTCGGCGCGCTTCAGGTAGCCGAGCACCGCCGGGATCTGGTCCTCCTGGAGGAGGGAGCCGCCGACCTCGTGGCCCTGGGCCTTGAGGAAGGTGTAGGCCATGCCGCCGCCGATGAGGATGCGGTCGGCCTTCTCCAGCAGGTGGTCGATCACGCCGAGCTTGTCGGAGACCTTGGAGCCGCCGAGGACCACGACGTACGGGCGCGTGACGTCCTCGGTGAGCTTCTTGAGGACGCCGACCTCGGTGGCGATCAGACCGCCGGCCGCGTGCGGCAGGCGGGCCGGAAGGTCGAAGACCGAGGCGTGCTTGCGGTGGACGGCACCGAAGCCGTCGCCCACGTACACGTCGGCGAGCTCGGCGAGCTGATCGGCGAAGGCGCCGCGCTCGGCGTCGTCCTTCGAGGTCTCGCCGGCGTTGAAGCGGAGGTTCTCGATGACGGCGACCTGGCCGTCGGCGAGGGCGGCGACCGTGTCGCGGGCGGACTCGCCGACGGTGTCGGTCGCGAAGGCGACCTCCGTACCGAGCAGCTCACCGAGGCGCGCGGCGGCGGGGGCCAGCGAGAAGGCCGGGTCCGGGGCGCCCTTCGGGCGGCCGAGGTGCGAGGCGACGACGACCCGCGCACCGGCTGCGGCGAGCTCGGCGATCGTCGGCTGGACGGCGCGGATCCGGCCGTCGTCGGTGATCGTGGTGCCGTCCAGCGGCACGTTGAGGTCGGCGCGGACGAATACCCGCTTGCCCGCGACCCCTTCGGCGAGAAGTTCGTCGATCGTCTTCATCTGTTCCGGTACTCCTTGGAAGGACGCATGAGCACGCAAGGGGCTCGGACGCCGCCACGTTGCGCCGTCCGAGCCCCTTGCTCACATCGAGATGCCTGCCGATCCGAGGATCAGAGCTGTTCGCCGACGAAGACGGTCAGGTCGACGAGGCGGTTGGAGTAGCCCCACTCGTTGTCGTACCAGCCGAGGATCTTCACCGTGTTGCCCTCCTGGACCATGGTCAGGGAGGAGTCGAAGGTGCAGGACGACGGGTCGCCGACGATGTCCGAGGACACGATCGGGTCCTCGGTGTACGTCAGGAAACCCTTGAGGTCGCCGTCGTCGGACGCCTTCTTGAACGCGGCGTTGACCTCGTCCTTGGTGACCTCGCGCTGCAGGGTCACGACGAGGTCGGTGGCGGAACCGGTCGGGACCGGGACACGCATCGCGATGCCGTCGAGCTTGCCCTTGAGCTGCGGGAGGACCAGAGCGGTCGCCTTGGCGGCGCCGGTCGTGGTGGGGATGATGTTCTCGGCGGCGGCGCGGGCGCGACGCAGGTCCGAGTGCGGGAAGTCCAGGATCCGCTGGTCGTTCGTGTACGCGTGGACCGTCGTCATCAGGCCCTTGACGATGCCGAAGTTCTCGTCGAGAACCTTGGCCATCGGCGCCACACAGTTGGTGGTGCAGGAGGCGTTTGAGATGACGTGGTGGTTGGCCGCTTCGTACTTGTCCTGGTTGACGCCCATCACGATGGTGATGTCCTCGTCCTTGGCCGGAGCCGAGATGAGGACCTTCTTGGCGCCACCCGCGATGTGCTTCGCGGCGTCGGCCTTCTTGGTGAAGATGCCGGTCGACTCGATGACGATGTCGACGCCCAGCTCACCCCAGGGGATGTCGGCCGGGTTGCGCTCCGAGAGCACCTTGATGGTGTGACCGTCGACGGTGATGGTGTCGGCGGTGTGGCTGACCTCTGCCTTGAGACGACCCAGAATGGTGTCGTACTTCAGCAGATGGGCAGTGGTCGCAGTGTCACCCAGGTCGTTGACAGCCACGATCTCGATGTCCGCACCCTGCTCCAGCAGCGCGCGGAAATAGTTACGACCGATGCGGCCAAAGCCGTTGATGCCTACGCGGATCGTCACGAACCGATCTCCTCGTTAGGTACGCCGGTTTTCGACGCCGGCGAGTTGTATGGGATGTCCCCGACCGCCTCCGACCCTACCTCTCCGAGGGCCCGGGAGTGACATCGAGCAGGGGCGGGACGGACACGGAGGTCCGTACTCCCGAGTAGGAATACGGACCTCCGGTCCTGCGGTGGTGACACGAGCGGGGAGCCGGCCCCGCCCGTGTCACGGGCTGCGGAGCGTCAACGCCCCAGACTCCGCAGGGCCTTCCCGATCAGCCGCTTGCGCCCGTCGGCGTCGGCCACGTGCTCAAGGCCGAACCCGAGCAGCACGGTGTCACGCGTCGTGACGGCGGCCTGCGAGTGGAACAGCGGACCTGAACGGGCCCAGTCGGCCGTGTTCCCCGGGCTGCCGGCCGGTGCCCCGGGGGTGTTCCAGGCGCCGAGGGCGGTCTCGAAGCCCTCGGTGTCCCGCACGGTCCCGCCGATGACCAGCTCGGTGTCGTCCACGAAGACCCCGATGCCGCCGGAGCCCGGGTCGGTGACGTACGAGACGGAGAGCTCGACCTGCTCACCGGCGTACGCGCCGAGGTCCACGGCGACCTGCTGCCAGCCGTTGGAGCTGCCAGTGAACCGGTTCCAGCCGCCGGTGGTGCCGGTGGCCGTGCAGCCGTCGCCGCCGACGGTCAGATAGCGCGTGAGGAAGGGGTGCATCTGGGCGTAGTAGCCCTCCGAGCAGTCCGCGGGCACCGCGGTGTCGGAGCCGCCGTTGGCGTCGGGGAGGGTCGTCCAGTCGTCCTTGCCGACCGTGCGGGCCTCGACGACGACGTTGTCGTACCCCTCCTCGGTGTCGTAGCTGAGCTGGAAACGCAGCCGGGGTGTGTCGGCCGCGGCGGCGCCCGTCAGGTCGACCGTGCGGGACAGCCTCTTCCATGCGGCGTCCTGGTGGGTGGCTGCGGCGAACCAGGAGCCCCCGTGCGGCTCGAAGGGGGTGCGTACCCCCGGGTAGTCGCCCGCCGCCGCGCTGCGGAACTGCGGGAACTCCTTCGGGTCCAGCGTGTCGGAGGTGACGGTGTACGCGCCGGCGGCGTCCAGGACTCCGCCGGGGGCGTCACCGAGGCCGGCACCCGCCCCGGCCAGCCGTCCGGCGCCGGCGAAGGCGGGCGGGGACTTGAGCCCGACCCTGTTGTACGCGCCGAGGTAGTACTGCGAGAAGTCGTCGGTGCCGCCGGCGCCCGTGACGGCGCCGCCCGCCTGCTCGCCCGCGTTGATGAGCTTGCCGCCCTCGTTGACGTAGGAGCGGACGGAGAGCATGGTCGCCGCGGCCGGGCGCTCGGCGCCGGTGTACCAGAGGACGGTACGGAAGTGGCTGAGCACGCCGAGGGCGTGCGGGGTGCCCTGGGCGGCGACGTCCCAGACGGCGGACCGGTGGCCGTTGGCCGCGAGCGCCCCGGTGTACGCGGCGGTGTGGGTGGCGGTGGCGCCCTCCTCGGCGATCACCAGCGTGTCGCCGCGGGGCCGGTCGGCGACCGTGTACGTGAACGGGGTGCTCGCGGTCCGCGCGCCCGCCTCCGTACGGCCGGTGAACCAGACGGTGACGCGGTCGCCCGCGTCGGCGTCCTCGACCTCGGCGCGGTACTCGTCGAAGTGGAGGTTGTCCTCTCCCCCGTACGTCTCGCCGCCCTTCCAGGCGGTCAGCCGCTCGGTGTGCGTACGGCCTCCGTCGACGCGGTAGTTGAGGCGCTTGTCGCGGATGGATCTGCGGGCCGTGACCGCCACTTCCTGGTCGCCGCCGCGCGCGTAGGAGGTGGTGAAGGCGTCCGGGGTGAAGTCGGGCGTCTCGATGCCGACCGGGGAGACCGGGCGGTCGGGGTGCGCCGCGGACTCGGCCACGGCGAGTGCGAACGGGACGTTCTTGGCGAACTCCTGCTGGATGAGCTTCTCGTCGTCGGGGAAGCGGAAGACCGAGGCGCAGTCGGCCGGTTCCCAGGCGTCGTCCGGATCGATCCGGGAGGCGGTGGCGCAGGTCGACATCTCCGGCGTGAACATCAACGTGCCGTTGACGTTGGCGGCGTGTCCGTCGGCCTCGCCGTTGGTGACGTACAGCTCGGAGGAGACCTGCGGGTGGTATCCGGGGACACCGGAGTTCCCGGGTGTTCCGGCGAGGGCCCGGTAGACGATGTCGTCGGGGGTGTCCGTGGCGACCTGCCAGCCCACCCCGTACAGCAACAGCTGCGCGGCGGAGTGGTAGTTGATCCCGTACTGGAAGCCGACGCGCTTCTGGAAGGCGTCCAGCGCCCGGGTCTCCGGCTCGGAGGCGGGGGCGGTGCCGCGGAAGGTCTCGTCGCCCGGGTCCGGCGACGAACCCTCGTTGTCGTAGCCCCACTTGTAGGGGAAGTTGCGGTTGAGGTCCACGCCGTCGCCGGCGGTGGTCTCGCCGTCGCCGTTGTTGTCGCGGAGATTCTTGCGCCAGTCCCGCTCGCCGGTGAACGTGTGGTCGTAGCCGTCGGGGTTGGCGGAGAGCACGAACCAGAGTTCGGTGGTGTCCACGATCTTCGTGATCCGCGGGTCCTTGCCGTACCCGTCGAGGTAGTGGTGCATCAGCCGGCGTGTCATCTCCGGGGTGATCCACTCCCGGGCGTGCTGGTTGGACATGTACAGTGTGGCCGGCTTGGAGCCGTCCCGGCTCTTCTTGGCGCCCTTGGTGAGCTTCAGGGCCAGGATGTCCTGGCCCCGGACGGTCTTCCCGATGCTGACGACCTTGGTGAGGCCGGGATCGGCCTGTGCGGTCGCGAGGATCTCCCGCTTCAGTCCGTTCTCGCCGCCGTACGGCCGGAAGACACCGTCACCGGCTGCCGCGACCCTCTTCGAGGCCTTGGCGGAGAGGGTGTGCTCGGTGATGTCGACGCCCTTGCCGCGCAGCTCCCCGGCCTGCCGGTCGGTGAGGTACAGCTCCACGGTGGCGGAGCCGCGGTCGGGCACCTGCTCGCTCAGTTCATGGCCGTCGGTGCCGGCCTCGGCCAGCAGCGGCACCTGGGCCGCGCTGATCTCGGCGTGCCAGACGGACAGTCCGCCGTCGGCCCCGCCGCCGCTCCCCTGGTCGGCCTGCGCCACGGGTACCGCCAGTCCGGCCATCAGCAATGAAGCCGCGGCGAGGATCGCTCGCGCTCTGCGTCTCATGAGCCCCCCATGCAGTTGTCTGCCACTTCCGTCCGCCGGACCGGCGGACGGAAGACAGATTCGTGATGGTCCATGACCATGTCAATAGGGCCGCAAGGCGGCACGAAGACCGTGTATCGGGCATGCAGGCGGACGGGGAAGCGGGCCGCCGCACGCCCGGGGGATGCCGCCGCCGGCGCCCTCGGGGAGGTACGCCGGCGGTGGAGGGTGCGTCCGGTCAGCCGACGAGGCCGTCGGCCAGCTCCTCGCTGAGGGTGGATTCGGTGCCCGGGATGCCGAGGTCCTGGGCCCGCTTGTCGGCCATGGCCAGCAGACGCCGGATCCGGCCCGCGACCGCGTCCTTGGTGAGCGGCGGGTCGGCGAGGGCACCCAGCTCCTCCAGGGAGGCCTGCTTGTGCTCCATGCGCAGCCGTCCGGCCGCCGCGAGGTGCTCCGGGACCTCCTCGGCCAGGATCTCCAGCGCGCGCCCCACACGGGCTCCTGCGGCCACGGCGGCGCGTGCGGAGCGGCGGAGGTTGGCGTCGTCGAAGTTGGCGAGCCGGTTGGCGGTGGCGCGGACCTCGCGCCGCATCCGGCGCTCCTCCCAGGCCAGCACCGACTCGTGCGCACCGAGCCGGGTGAGCAGCGCGCCGATCGCGTCACCGTCGCGGACGACGACACGGTCCACTCCGCGCACCTCGCGGGCCTTCGCCGCGATGGAGAGCCTGCGGGCGGCTCCGACCAGGGCGAGAGCGGCCTCCGGGCCGGGGCAGGTCACCTCCAGCGAGGAGGAGCGGCCGGGCTCGGTCAGCGAACCGTGGGCCAGGAAGGCCCCGCGCCAGGCAGCCTCGGCGTCACAGGTGGCTCCCGAGACCACCTGCGGGGGCAGTCCGCGGATCGGCCGGCCACGGCCGTCCACCAGACCGGTCTGGCGTGCCAGCTGATCGCCGCCCGCCACCACCCGTACGACGTAACGGGAGCCGCGCCGGAGCCCGCCGGGAGCCATCACGATCAGCTCCGAGCTGTGCCCGAAGATCTCCAGGATGTCCCGCTTCAGCCGGCGCGCCGCCATCGCCGTGTCCAGCTCGGCCTCGATCACGATCCGGCCGCTCACCAGGTGCAGCCCGCCCGCGAAGCGCAGAATCGCCGAGACCTCCGCCTTCCTGCAGCAGGTCCGGGTCACGGGAAGCCGAGAGATTTCGTCCTTCACCGCTGGCGTCATCGCCATGGGCCGATCCTTCCATGCATCCGAAAAATACGGTCGTACGCGGCGGCCAACAGCTCCGGATCATGAATCGGAACGCCGTCGGGTGACGCCACCGGGGCCAGCTCGACCGCGGCTCCGAGCCGCTTGGCGGCGTCGGCGAGGGACTCACGGTCGGGCACGGCGGCCTCGTCGGCCAGCACCACGTCCAAGGCGAGTTTAGGGGCGTGTCGTCCCAAAACCTCCAAATGACGCTGCGGTGAGAAGCCTTCTGTTTCACCGGGTTGCGGTGCGAGGTTCAGCGAGAGGACCTTACGGGCCTTCGTGAGGACCAGCGCGTCGAGCAGTTCGGGTACCAGTAGATGCGGGATCACGGAGGAGAACCAGGACCCGGGGCCCAGCACCACCCAATCGGCGTCCAGGACGGCCGCGACGGCTTCCGGGACGGCCGGCGGATCGGCGGGCACCACGTGGACGGACTGCACCTCGCCGGGGGTGAGCGCCACGGTGGCCTGGCCCCGCACGGTGACCACGTCCTCGGGGCGCTCCGGGTCGTGCCCGCGGACGAGCGCCTGGAGCTCCAGCGGCACGGCGGACATGGGAAGCACCCTGCCGTGCGCGCCGAGCAGCTTGCCGACCAGGTCGAGCGCCTGGACGTGGTCGCCCAGCTGCTCCCACAGGGAGACGATCAGCAGGTTGCCCACGGCGTGTCCGTGCAGCTCGCCCTTGGACTCGAAGCGGTGCTGGATGACCTGGGCCCAGGTCTGGCCCCATTCGTCGTCCCCGCAGAGCGCCGCGAGCGCCTTGCGCAGGTCGCCGGGCGGCAGGACCCCGAGCTCCTCGCGCAGTCGGCCGCTGGAGCCGCCGTCGTCGGCGACGGTGACGACGGCCGTGAGGTCGCCGGTGATCCGGCGCAGTGCCGTGAGCGACGCCGACAGGCCCATGCCGCCGCCGAGAGCGACGACCTTGGGCTGTGCGCCCCGCTTGCGGCCGGAGAGCGCCGAGGTGGCTCTGCTCAGCCTGCGCAGGCGCAGATTGCGACTGGTCACTCGCGCCCCATGTCCCGGTGCACCAGCACGGTCTCGATCCCCTCCGTGGCCAGCCGGGCGGCCAGCTTCTCCGACATGGCGACCGAGCGGTGCTTGCCGCCCGTGCAGCCGACGGCGATGGTCACGTAGCGCTTGCCCTCGCGGCGGTAGCCCGCGGCGATCAGCTGGAGCAGCTCCGTGTACTGGTTGAGGAACTCCTTGGCACCGGGCTGGTCGAAGACGTAGGCGGACACCTCCTCGTTGAGTCCGGTGAAGGGACGCAGCTCGGGGACCCAGTGGGGGTTGGGCAGGAAGCGGCAGTCCACGACCAGGTCGGCGTCGACCGGCAGGCCGTACTTGTAGCCGAACGACATCACCGTGGCCCGCAGTTCCGGCTCCTCGTCGCCGGCGAACTGGGCGTCCATCTTGGCCCGCAGCTCGTGCACGTTGAGGCTGGAGGTGTCGATCACCAGGTCGGCGTCGCCGCGCAGCTCGCGCAGCAGGTCGCGCTCCGCCTCGATGCCGTCGACGATCCGGCCGTCACCCTGGAGGGGGTGCGGACGGCGGACCGACTCGAATCGGCGTACGAGCGCGTCGTCGGAGGACTCCAGGAAGACGATCCGCCGGGTGACGTGCTTGGACTCCAGGTCCGCGAGGGACTCCCGGAGGTTGTCGAAGAAGCGGCGGCCCCGTACGTCGACGACGACGGCGATCCGGGCCACATTGCCCTGGGAACGGGCGCCGAGCTCCACCATGGTGGGGATCAGCGCGGGCGGCAGGTTGTCGACGACGAACCAGCCGAGGTCCTCCAGACACTTGGCGGCGGTGCTGCGTCCCGCCCCCGACATACCCGAGATGATCACCAGCTCGGGGATGGCGGGCACAGCGGCCTCGGCCTTCTCCGTGGTGCTTCCCGTACTCATGTCTGCTGCTCCGTCTGCTCGGTCGTTCTGGCGTTCGTGCGCGTGCTCGGTCATGACGTGCCTCCCCCGTCGTCCTCTTCGATGATCTCTCCTGTGGCCGTGTTCACGGCCGGTGCGGCCGGAGCTGCCGCGGCCAGGGCGACCGCCACCGATTCCGCCGTCCTGCGGCCTATCCCCGGAACCTCACAGATCTCGTCGATTGTCGCCTGCCGCAGCTTCTTCACGGACCCGAAATGCTTGATCAGTGCCTGCTTCCGGGTCTCGCCGAGGCCGGAGACGTCGTCCAGGGGGCTGCTGCGGATGCGCTTGGCCCGCTTGGCGCGCTGGTAGGTGATGGCGAAGCGGTGGGCCTCGTCGCGGATGCGCTGGAGGAGGTAGAGGCCCTCGCTGGAACGGGGCAGCACGACCGGGTCGTCGTCGTCGGGCAGCCAGACCTCTTCCAGGCGCTTGGCGAGACCGCAGACCGCGACGTCGTCGATGCCCAGCTCGTCCAGGGCCCGTTTGGCCGCGGCGACCTGCGGCTGCCCGCCGTCGACGACCACGAGCTGCGGTGGGTAGGCGAAGCGCTTGGGCCGGCCGTCGTCCTCACGGGGCTCGGTGGGCGATCCGGTGTCCGTGGCCGTGGACGTGTCCACCACCACGGACCCGTCCGTGGTGGTGGGCGTGGCCGTGGTGGCCCGCGGGACCGCGAGAAGCGTCTCCGTGGCCGACGAAGCCATGGGCGGCGTGTCCGTGGCGGCGGGCGGGGCCGGGGGCGCTCCCGTGGCGGGTACGGGGCCCGTGGCGGGTACGGGGCCCGTGGCGGGTACGGGGCCCGTGGCGGGTACGGGGCCCGTGGCGGCCGGGGTCTCCTCCCACTCCCCCGTCCGCTCCTTCTCCTGGAGGTACCGCTTGAAGCGGCGGCCGATGACCTCGTGCATGGACCGGACGTCGTCCTGGCCCTCGAAGCCCTTGATCTGGAAGCGCCGGTATTCGCTCTTGCGTGCGAGCCCGTCCTCGAAGACCACCATGGACGCGACCACGTCGTCGCCCTGGAGGTGCGAGATGTCGAAGCACTCGACACGCAGCGGGGCGGTGTCCAGGCCGAGTGCCTCGGCGATCTCCTCCAGGGCGCGGGAACGGGTCGTGAGGTCGGAGGCACGCTTGGTCTTGTGCAGCCCCAGCGCCTGCTGGGCGTTGCGCTGGACCGTGCCCATCAGGTCCTTCTTGTCCCCCCGCTGCGGGATGCGCAGGCTGACCTGGGAGCCCCGGCGGCGGGCGAGCCACTCGGAGACGGCCTCCGGGTCCTCGGGCAGCGCCGGGACGAGGACCTCCTTGGGCACGGAGTCACCCGTCTCCTCCCCGTACAACTGCTGGAGCGCGTGCTCGACGAGTCCGGCCGTGTCGACGGCCTCGACCTTGTCGGTCACCCAGCCGCGCTGGCCGCGCACCCGTCCGCCGCGGACGTGGAAGATCTGGACGGCCGCTTCGAGCTCGTCCTCCGCGACGGCGATCAGGTCCGCGTCGGTGGCGTCGGCGAGGACGACGGCGCTCTTCTCCATGGCCCGCCTGAGCGCCTCGGCGTCGTCGCGCAGCCGGGCCGCCCGCTCGTACTCCATCTCCTCCGCCGCCTGGGCCATGTCCTTCTCCAGGCGGCGGATGTACGTACCCGTCCGGCCCGCCATGAAGTCGCAGAAGTCCTCGGCCAGGTCCCGGTGTTCGTCCGGGGTGACCCGGCCGACGCAGGGTGCGGAGCACTTGCCGATGTAGCCGAGGAGGCAGGGACGGCCGGTCCTCTCGGCGTTCTTGAAGACACCGGCGGAGCACGTGCGCACGGGGAAGACCCGGAGCATCAGGTCGACGGTCTCGCGGATCGCCCAGGCGTGCCCGTACGGACCGAAGTAGCGCACGCCCTTCTTCTTGGCCCCGCGCATGACCTGGACGCGCGGGAACTCCTCGTTGAGCGTGACGGCGAGGTAGGGGTAGCTCTTGTCGTCGCGGTACTTGACGTTGAACCGGGGGTCGTACTCCTTGATCCAGGTGTACTCCAGCTGCAGCGCCTCGACCTCGGTGGAGACCACGGTCCATTCGACGGAGGCTGCCGTGGTGACCATCGTGCGGGTGCGCGGGTGCAGACCGGCCAGGTCCTGGAAGTAGTTGGCCAGGCGCTGGCGCAGGTTCTTGGCCTTCCCGACGTAGATCACCCTGCGGTGTTCGTCGCGGAATTTGTAGACCCCCGGGGAGTCGGGGATCTGTCCCGGCTTGGGGCGGTAGCTGGAGGGGTCTGCCATGTCTCACACCCTACTTGCGGGCTGTGACAGAGCGGCATTTCCCGGAGGCACCGTATGCGGGACCGGGCCCGCGGGCCGTCCGCCCGGCCGGTGAGGACCGCCTGCGGATCCGTCCGGCCTCCGTCAGGACCGCCTGCGGATCCGTCCGGCCCCCTCAGGACCGTCGCGGATCCGTGGTCAGGCTCCCGGGCCCGCGACGAGCTTTCCGCCCTCCACCTTCACCGGGACGGCGGGCAGCGGCACCGTGGCCGGGCCCTGCAGTGCCTTGCCGGTCGTCATGTCGAAGCGGCTGCCGTGGCACGGGCAGTTGCCCTCGTTCCCCTCGACCTTGTCCAGGAGGCAGCCGGCGTGGGTGCACTGCGCGCTGAAGGCCTTGTACTGGCCCGCGGCCGGGCAGCTCACGACGACCCGCTGTTCCCGGTAGAGCTTCGCCCCGCCGACCGGGACCTCGTCCGCGGCTCCGAGCTCCACGGGCGCGGTGGGCGTGGGCGTCCGGGCGTGGCCGAGCTTCGAATCGGTCGAGCAGGCGGCCGCTCCCAGCCCTGCGGCACCGGCGAGAGCGGCGCCCTTCAGTACGGTACGGCGGGCGGCGGGCAGGCCGGACATGCGGTCTCCACTGGTCGGGGGGACAGAGAGCCGCCGTTTCCGCCCGGGCACCGGATGCCCTCGGACACCCGCCCCTGAAGGCATCGGCGACAGACCCGACGATACCGACCGAGAACGCCGCACCGTCGACCGGCCCCGCCCCGGGAGCCGGACGGCACGAAGGCGGCCCCCGGGGTGCCGGGGGCCGCCTTCGTGGGACCTGTCAGGCCTTCCGCGTGCGGGTCGCCTTCTTCGCCGCGGGCTTCTCGGCCGCCGCCTTCCTCGCGGTCCTGGCCGTGGCCGTACCGCGCGCCGGAGCGGCCTTCGCGGCGACCGTCTTCTTCGCGGCCGCCCGTCGGGCGGGCTTACGGGCAGCGGGCACCGGGGCGGCCTCGCTGATCCGGTCCGCGCCCAGGACGGTCTGGAGGAACTTCCCGGTGTGGCTGGCCGGCACCGAGGCGACATGCTCCGGGGAGCCCTCGGCGATGACCAGGCCGCCGCCCTTGCCGCCCTCGGGGCCCATGTCGATGACCCAGTCGGCGGTCTTGACGACATCGAGGTTGTGCTCGATGACGATCACCGTGTTGCCCTTGTCGACGAGGCCGGAGAGCACGCTGATGAGCTTGCTGATGTCCTCGAAGTGCAGACCGGTGGTCGGCTCGTCCAGCACGTAGACCGTGCGCCCGGTGGAGCGCTTCTGCAGTTCGCTCGCCAGCTTGACGCGCTGCGCCTCGCCGCCGGACAGCGTCGGCGCGGACTGACCGAGCCTGACGTATCCGAGACCGACCTCGTTGAGGGTGCGCAGGTGGCGGGCGATCGTCGGGACGGCCTCGAAGAACTCCAGGCCTTCCTCGATCGGCATGTCCAGGACCTCGGCGATGGACTTGCCCTTGTAGTGGACCTCCAGCGTCTCCCGGTTGTACCGCGCTCCGTGGCAGACCTCGCACGGGACGTACACGTCGGGCAGGAAGTTCATCTCGATCTTGATCGTGCCGTCGCCGGAGCAGTTCTCGCAGCGTCCGCCCTTGACGTTGAAGGAGAAGCGGCCCGGCAGATAGCCGCGCACCTTCGCCTCCATCGTCTCGGCGAACAGCCGGCGGACGTGGTCGAAGACCCCTGTGTACGTGGCCGGGTTGGACCGGGGCGTACGGCCGATCGGCGACTGGTCGACATGGACGACCTTGTCGACGAGGTCGTCGCCGTCGACCCGGGTGTGCCGCCCGGGAACCGACTTGGCGCCGTTGAGCTCGCGCGCCAGGTGGGTGTACAGGATGTCGTTGACCAGGGTCGACTTCCCCGAACCGGAGACACCGGTGACCGCGGTGAGCACACCCAGCGGGAAGGAGACGTCGATGTCCTGGAGGTTGTTCTCACGGGCGCCGTGCACGGTGAGCTGACGCTTCGGGTCCACCGGGCGCCTGATGTCGGGCATCGCGATCGCCCGCTTGCCGGAGAGGTACTGGCCGGTGATCGACTCCTCGTTGGCCAGCAGCTCCTTGAGCGAGCCCGAGTGGACGACCTTGCCGCCGTGCTCACCGGCACCTGGGCCGATGTCGACGACCCAGTCGGCGACCTTGATGGTGTCCTCGTCGTGCTCGACGACGATGAGCGTGTTGCCCATGTCCCGGAGCCGGACCAGGGTCTCGATCAGCCGGTGGTTGTCGCGCTGGTGAAGGCCGATGGACGGCTCGTCCAGCACGTACAGCACACCGACGAGCCCGGAGCCGATCTGGGTGGCGAGCCGGATGCGCTGGGCCTCGCCGCCGGACAGGGTGCCCGCGGCGCGGTTCAGCGAGAGGTAGTCGAGGCCCACGTCGACGAGGAACGTCAGCCGCTCGTTGACCTCCTTGAGCACCCGCTCGGCGATCTTCTTGTCGCGGGCGCTCAGCTTGAGCCTGCCGAGGAATTCGGCGCACTCGCTGATCGACATCGCGGCGACCTCGGCGATGGACTTCTCCATCACCGTCACCGCGAGCACGATCGGCTTGAGCCGGGTGCCCTCACAGGTCGGGCACGGCACCTCGCGCATGTAGCCCTCGAAGCGCTCCCTGCTGGAGTCGCTCTCGGCCTCGGAGTGGCGCCTCTTGACGAACTGCACCGCGCCCTCGAAGGAGGGGGTCGTGTAGGCGCGCTCGCGCCCGTACCTGTTGCGGTAGCGCACCTCGGTCTGGATCTTGTGACCGTGGAGCAGCGCCTTCTTGGCGCGCTGCGGCAGTCCGGCCCAGGGGATGTCCGTACGGAATCCGAGGGCCTCGGCGAGCGCGCGGATCTGGCGCCCGAAGTACTCCTTGGTGTGGCCGTGCGACCAGGGGTGGATCGCACCCTCGTCGAGGGACTTGTCCTCGTCCGGGATGATCAGCTCCGGGTCGACCTCCATCCGCGTGCCGATGCCCGTGCAGTCGGGGCAGGCGCCGAAGGGGGAGTTGAAGGAGAAGGAGCGGGGCTCCATCTCCTCGAAGGAGAGGTCGTCGTACGGGCAGTAGAGGTGCTCGGAGTACATCCGCTCACGCTCGGGGTCGTTCTCGTCCAAGTCGACGAAGTCGAGCACGACCATGCCGCCGGCGAGGCCCAGCGCGGTCTCGACCGAGTCGGTCAGCCGGCGCTTGGCGCTGTCCTTCACCGTGAGGCGGTCGATGACCACCTCGATGGTGTGCTTCTCCTGCTTCTTGAGCTTGGGCGGCTCGGACAGCTGGATCGTCTCGCCGTCGACCCGGGCCCTGCTGTAGCCCTTGGTCTGCAGATCGGCGAAGAGGTCGACGAACTCGCCCTTGCGCTCGCGCACGAGCGGGGAGAGCACCTGGAAGCGGCTGCCCTCGGGCAGGCCGAGCACCTTGTCGACGATGGCCTGCGGCGACTGGCGGGAGATGGGCCTGCCGCACTCGGGGCAGTGCGGCTTGCCGATCCTGGCGAAGAGCAGCCGGAGGTAGTCGTAGACCTCGGTGATCGTGCCGACCGTCGAGCGCGGGTTGCGCGAGGTCGACTTCTGGTCGATGGAGACAGCGGGCGAGAGGCCTTCGATGAAGTCGACGTCCGGCTTGTCCATCTGGCCGAGGAACTGCCTGGCGTACGAGGAGAGCGACTCCACGTAGCGCCGCTGGCCCTCGGCGAAGATCGTGTCGAACGCGAGGGAGGACTTGCCCGACCCGGAGAGCCCGGTGAAGACGATGAGGGAGTCACGGGGGAGGTCGAGCGAGACGTTCTTCAGGTTGTGCTCGCGCGCGCCACGGACGATGAGACGGTCGGCCACGCCGGTCCGCACCTTTCTGGAGGGAATCGGGGGAACTGAGCCCCTGCCCAGGGTATGGGGGGCGCCACAGCGGTGTAGGAAGCTTTCGACTTCGAGCGTATAGCACGCGCATTCGATTTACGGACGGCCGCAGACTCCTTCACCCGAATGAGTGGCCGGGGTTACGCTCGGCTCATGATTGATCATGCGCACGACCTGGAAGCCGTACGCGAAGCGACCGATCGGCTGCTCCGAGCGACGGGCGGACTCGACGACGCTTCGCTCGCCGAGCCGTCGCGACTGCCGGGCTGGAGCCGTGGCCATGTTCTCGCCCACCTGTCACGTAACGCCGACGCCCTCGTAAACGTTCTCCGGGGACACCCGATGTACGCGAGCAGCGAAACCCGGGACGCCGACATCGCGCGCGACGCGCCCCGGCCGCTCGCCGGGCAGCTCGCGGACCTGCGGGACAGCGGGGCCGGCTTCCTCGCGGCGGCGGCCGAGCCGGCCGACTGGTCCCGCACGGTCACGATGCGCAACGGCGTCACCGACTCGGCCTCCCGGATCCCCTTCCGCCGCAGGGCCGAGGTCGAGCTGCACCACGTCGACCTGGCGGTGGGTTACGAGCTGGAGGACCTCCCGGAGGAGTTCGTGGTCCGGGAGAACGACTTCCTGGCGGAGCGGTTCGCCGGGCATCCCCATGTGGTCCCCACGACGGCGGTGACCGAGGACGGCCGGCTCTGGACCACGGGCGGCGGCGCCGACGGCGGATCGGTCGTCGTCCGGGGCACGGTCCACGACATCCTCGGCTGGCTCTGCGGACGCCGTGACGGCTCCGGGCTCACGGTGGAAGGCGGCCCCCTTCCCGCCCTGCCCCCGCTATAGGCTGAGACGTATGACGTACAGCGGAACGGTGAAGGTCGGCGGGCCCGCGGACGTGCACGAGCTGACCGATCTGATGATCTCCAAGGTCGCCGTCGGTCCGATGGACAACAACGCCTACCTGCTGCGCTGCCGGGCCACCGGTGAACAGCTCCTGATCGACGCGGCCGACGAGGCCGGGACCCTGCTACGGCTGATCGGCGCGGACGGCATCATGTCCGTCGTCACGACGCACCGGCACGGCGACCACTGGCAGGCGCTCGGCGAGGTGGTGGGTGCCACCGGGGCGCGCACCTACGCGGGGGCGTACGACGCCGAGGGCATCCCGGTCCCGACGGACGTACGCGTGGAGGACGGCGACGCGATCCGGGTGGGCCGGGTCTCGCTGACCGCCCGCCATCTGGCCGGGCACACCCCGGGGTCCGTCGCGCTGGTCTACGACGACCCGCACGGGGCTCCGCACGTGTTCACCGGGGACTGCCTCTTCCCCGGTGGCCCCGGGCGGACCGCGAGTCCCACGGATTTCACGTCCCTGATGGACGACCTCGAAGAGAAGATCTTCGGGACCCTTCCGGACGAGACATGGGTCTACCCGGGGCACGGGAACGACACCACCCTCGGCGACGAACGCCCGCACCTCGCCGAGTGGCGGGCGCGGGGCTGGTAGAAGCCCCGGGCGGACTTCCCGGTCGGGCCCGGAGGAGCGCGCACACGACAGGACGGCGGCGGCCGGGTGCC